>NZ_JAASHD010000017.1:68837-72951 GCF_019734375.1 Clostridium sp. K04 | reverse complement strand
CGCCAGCGTTCGTCCTGAGCCAGGATCAAACTCTCACTAAAAAGTTTAATCATTTGCTCAAATTACTTTGAGTCTTTATTTTAAGACTCTCAAAAGAATTGCTGGTTTACTTAATTTATATTCTGTTCAATTTTCAAAGATCATTTGCAATCAACCTGACTGCCTATTCATAATATCATTTATCTTTTTGTCTGTCAACACTTTTTTAAAACTTTTTTTGAAGTTTTATTTATTCATGTTTTAGACCTTCGTCTCAAGAACTTTTTTTAATTTGTTCCCGACGACGTGTTTTATATTAACATGATTAATAATATGCAAGCTATATTATTTTGCGATATTATGCTATTTATTTTTATCTTTCTCATTATATCTATATAATTCTAACTTTTTCTTATATTGATACACCAGGATTTGTTGTTGCTATTCCCTTGCATATATTTAACATATTTAATAGTTATTAAACTCCTCCACGTTCATATCCTATTATTTTCATAACGAAATTTATTGATATATAATCCCAATATAATTGATTTTTAAAAAAAATAACTACATTTAACAAAGTATTTATATTATAAAAGCAAAAAAATAATTAATCTTTTAAAATTCTTGCTCTTACTTATATACTCTATTCAATGTAGTTATATAGACTTTACTTTTTATATCTTAATAAAAATAAATTACTTTTAAATATTATTTACTATTTCTTTAAACTTATTTCCTCTAACTGCAAAATTAGGGAACATATCAAAAGATGCACAAGCTGGTGATAAAGTTATAATATCCCCTTCCTTTGCAATTTCTTTAGCTTTAATTACAGCTTCTTCTAATGAATTAACCATAATACTAGGAACTTCTATCCCCTTCTCATCTTTTAATTTATCAAAAGCTTCTTTTATTAAATATCTAGTATCTCCCATAAGAATTATTTCTTTTATAAAAGGATACCCCTGTTCAGCTAACGGTTCAAAAGGTATATGTTTATCATATCCACCAGCTATAAGTATTACCTTCTTCTCAAATGCAAATAATCCAGCTAACGTTCTAGTAGGACTTGATGCTATAGAATCATTATAATACTTCACACCATCAATTTCTCTTACCAATTCACATCTATGCTCTACTCCTGCAAATGTCTCAGCTACTTTTTTCATTGTTTCAATTTCAACATCATCCTTTGTAGCTATAAATGCAGCTAAATAATTTTCTACATTATGCATACCTTTAATTACTATATCATTTTTCTTACAAACTTCTTTCCCTTCTAAATATAAGGTACCATCTTTATAGTATGAACCATTTGTAATAACTCTTTTTGATGAAAATTCTCTAACATGCCCTTTAGCTTCCTTTTCAAATCCATAAGTTATTTCATTTTCTCTATTTAAAACTAATACATTATCTTCATTTTGATATAAGAATATATTTTTCTTTGCATCAATATATTCCTGCATATCCTTATGCATATCTAAGTGATTAGGTGCTAAATTAGTAACAACTGCTACATCTATTGGAGAATCCATTGTCATAAGCTGAAAGCTTGACAACTCTAAAACTACCATATCATCAGCATTTATTTCTTCTATATTAGAAAATAAAGGTGTACCTATATTTCCCCCAACCCAAGTTTTATATCCTTGAGCTTCTAATAACTTTGATATTATAGTAGTAGTTGTTGTCTTGCCATCAGATCCTGTTACTCCATATATTTTCCCTTTACAATACTTAACGAACTCTTCCATTTCAGATGTAATATACGCCCCTTCATTCTTCGCTCTAACTAGAGCCTCGCAATCTATTCTCATTGATGGAGTTTTAAAAACTACCTCAAATCCAGTTAATTTCTCTAAATATCCCTTACCTAACTCTAACTTAACACCTTTTGATTTGAATTCACTTGCTATTTTTCCTAATTCATTTTCTTCCTTCATATCAAAAGCTGTTACTTCAGCGCCTAACTTTACTAAAAAATTTATTAAAGGAATATTACTTACACCAATACCTACAACAGCAACATTTTTACCATTAATAAAACTTTTAAATTCCTTAAACTCTCTCATTACTGCCTCCAACTAAATTATATTACTTTATAATTTATAACTATTAATAATTCTTACCAATATACAAATAATTATATCATTATACTTTCTCACATTCTATAAATATAAAATTAAAAACACTTTTTAAAAATAAAAACAGCAAGAAATAATTATTAATAATCATCTCTTGCTGTTTCTTAATTAAAACTCTAAACTTTTAGCAATAAAGTGAGTTAATTTACTAATTTCAACTCTTTCTTGAGTCATAGAGTCTCTGTGTCTTATAGTAACGCATCCATCATTTTCAGTTTCAAAGTCAACTGTAATACAGAAAGGTGTTCCTATCTCATCTTGTCTTCTATATCTCTTACCAATACTTCCTGTTTCATCATATTCAACATTAAATTTCTTTGCTAACATTGAGTATACTTCATCAGCTTTATCTGATAACTTCTTAGATAATGGTAATACAGCTGCCTTATATGGAGCTAAAGCTGGATGTAAATGCATAACTGTTCTTACATCTCCACCTTCTAACTCTTCTTCATCATAAGCATCTACTAAGAATGCTAAAGCAACTCTATCAGCTCCTAATGATGGTTCTATACAATATGGTATATATTTCTCATTAGTTGTTGGATCTAAATATGACATATCAGTTCCTGAATGTTCTGCATGTTTCTTTAAGTCATAGTCTGTTCTATCAGCTATTCCCCAAAGTTCTCCCCAACCAAATGGGAATAAGTATTCTATGTCAGATGTTGCATTCGAATAGAATGATAACTCTTCTTCACCGTGATCTCTCATTCTTAAGGATTCTGGCTTTACTCCTAAATTTAATAAGAAGTTCCAACAGTAGTCTTTCCAATATCCAAACCACTCTAAATCAGTACCTGGTTTACAGAAGAATTCTAATTCCATTTGTTCGAACTCTCTTGTTCTAAAAGTAAAGTTTCCTGGAGTAATTTCATTTCTGAAAGATTTACCTATTTGAGCTATACCAAATGGAACTTTCTTTCTTGAAGTTCTTTGAACTGATTTGAAATTTACAAATATACCTTGTGCAGTTTCTGGTCTTAAATATACCGTATTTGCAGAATCCTCTGTTATACCTTGGAAAGTCTTAAACATTAAATTAAACTTTCTTATATCAGTATAATTCATTTTTCCACACTTAGGACAAACTATGTTATTCTTAGTTATGTATTCCATTAGTTCTTCATTAGTCCATCCATCAGCACAAGCAACTTCTACTCCATTTTCAGTCATATGATCTTCTACTAATTTATCTGCTCTAAATCTTGATTTACATTCTTTACAATCCATTAATGGATCTGAAAATCCTCCAACGTGTCCTGATGCAACCCAAACTTCTGGATTCATTAATATCGCACAATCTACTCCAACGTTATATGGACTTTCTTGAACGAATTTTTTCCACCAAGCTTTTTTTACATTGTTTTTGAATTCAACTCCTAATGGACCGTAATCCCATGAGTTTGCAAGTCCTCCGTAAATTTCTGATCCAGGGAATATAAATCCTCTACTTTTACATAAAGCAACTATTTTATCCATAGTCTTTTCTACTGCCATTTTACTACCTCCATTTTTTACGATAACTTTATTTCTATAAATTATATACAAATAAATTATTCGTATTTATTTTTTATAATAAAAAAAGCCTTATAACCATAAAGGGACGAAAATAAATTCCGCGGTTCCACCCTTCTTGGCTAAAGCCCAACTTTACAAACTACACTCAAAAGCTCCCTTCATCTTAACTTTTTAATGATTTACACCACCCATCATCTCTCTAAAAAAAAATATTAAAACTACTCTTCTTTTTCATCGTGCTTTATTAAATTATATATTAATTTTATCAAACACCTTATATATGTCAAGAAAAATTATATATTCTTTTACCTTATATAACAAAAGAGTTTTGTATCAACAGACATTATCTGCTCCTACAAAACTCTTTTAAAATAAAAATGGCTCCGCGAAGAGGACTCGAACCTCCAGCCTATCGGTTAACAGCCGAGTGCTCCACCATTGAGCTATCGCGGAATATTATTGCA
>NZ_JAASHD010000017.1:0-68754 GCF_019734375.1 Clostridium sp. K04 | reverse complement strand
ATGGCTCCGCGAAGAGGACTCGAACCTCCAGCCTATCGGTTAACAGCCGAGTGCTCCACCATTGAGCTATCGCGGAATGTCATTGCATAATTTATTATATCAGCTTTCTTATAAAATGCAACACTTTTTTTCTATTTTTTTATTTTTTTTATTCTAATCCTTATTTTTATCTAATTAACCTTGCTTTTATTAATAAAGTCAGCAAACTAAAAATTAGTAAGTTACAAGTGATAAATTAAATATGGAGTGAATTTGAATATTTTAAAATATAATATTCAAGCTTCATCATATACTTAATTCATTCTTCACTTTATCTCTTGTAACAAAAAAACCACCTTCCGGTGGTTTTTTATTAGTTTATTGGTTTCATTGTTGGGAATAGTATAACGTCTCTTATTGATGCTGAATCAGTTAAGAACATTATTAATCTATCTATTCCTATTCCAAGTCCACCTGTTGGTGGCATACCTGTTTCTAATGCGCTCATGAATTCTTCATCGATCATGTAAGCTTCATCATCACCAAGTTCTCTTTCTTTTTCTTGTTGCGCAAATCTTTCTCTTTGAACGATTGGATCATTTAATTCAGAGTATGCATTACATAACTCTCTACCAAATACGAATCCTTCAAATCTTTCAGTGAACATTTCATTTCCTCTCTTTTTCTTTGTAAGAGGTGAAATCTCTACAGGATAATCTATGATAAATGTTGGTTGTATCATATGTTCTTCACAGAATTCCTCATATAACATATTTAATACTTCACCTTTAGTTACAGTATTTAATGGTTTTGGGAATTCTAAATGTTTTTCTTTAGCAATAGCTTGAGCTTCTTCATCTGATTTAATTGTAGCAAAATCAACTCCAGCATATTCCTTAACAGCATCAACCATAGTGATTCTTCTCCATGGTGGCATAAAGTCTATTTCAGTTCCTTGGTAAGTAACCTTTGTTGTTCCATTAACTTTCTTGCACACTTCTGCAACCATATTTTCAGTTAATTCCATCATATCATTATAATCAGCAAAAGCTTGATATAATTCAATCATAGTAAACTCAGGATTATGTCTTACTGACATACCTTCATTTCTAAAAGTTCTTCCTAATTCATAAACTTTTTCAAAACCAGCAACAATACATCTCTTTAAGTATAGCTCTGGAGCTATTCTTAAGAACATATCTAAATCTAATGTATTATGGTGAGTTATGAAAGGTCTAGCAGAAGCTCCACCAGCTATTGTTGCAAGCATTGGTGTTTCAACTTCTAAGAATCCTCTATTATCTAAGAATTCTCTTATTCCTTTTATAATTTGACTTCTCTTCATAAAAGTAGACTTAACTTCTGGATTTGTTATAATATCTACTTCTCTTTGTCTATATCTTAAATCTGGATCTTTTAATCCATGCCATTTTTCTGGAAGTGGTTTTAATGATTTACATATTAATTCTATTTCTTTAGCTTTAATAGATATTTCACCTGTTTTAGTCTTAAAGACTTCTCCAGTACAAGCAACCCAATCTCCTAAATCATTAGATTTATATTGCTTTAATGCTTCTTCTCCAACTTCATCAATCTTTATAAATAATTGGATTTTACCATCTCTGTCGTAGATATCAGAGAAAACAACTTTTCCTTGTCCTCTCTTAGACATAATTCTACCAGCAACTGTAACATCTTTACCTTCTAATTCCTCATAATTATCTTTAACTTGTTGTGAACTATGAGTTCTATTTACTTTGTATACATCGAAAGGATCTTTCCCTGCTTCTTGTAATTGAACTAGTTTCTCTCTTCTTAATCTTTCTTGTTCATTGAATTGTGATTCTAGTTCTTGCATGTTCATTTCTTCAGTTGACATTCACTATACCTCCAATTAGTCTCTTCTTATTTCTAAGACTTCAAACTTACTTACTCCGCTTGGAACTGCAACTTCTACTACATCTCCAACCTTTTTCCCTAATAATGCACTACCCACTGGTGATTCATTTGATATTTTAAAATTCATTGGATCTGCTTCTGCTGAACCAACAATTGTATATTCAACTTCTTCATCAAACTCGTAATCCATAACCTTTACTATAGATCCTACTGAAACCTTATCCTTTGGTATTTCGCTCTCATCAACAACAACTGCATTTTTTAACATATTTTCTAATTGAATAATTCTACCTTCAGTAAACGCTTGGTCGTTTTTAGCTTCATCATACTCAGAATTTTCACTTAAGTCTCCATATCCTAAAGCTACTTTTATCTTTTCAGTAATTTCTTTTCTTTTAACAGTTTTTAAGTATTCTAATTCCTCTTCAAGTTTTTTTACACCTTCGTAAGTCATTATAAATTTTTTTGCTTGACTCATAATCTTTCTCCCCTTCAAAACTTAACCGTATTCAACTTATAAATAGGCAAGTTTAGTAATCTTAAAATCATTTTAAATATTATAAATCAGGCTATTTCATCTGTCAATAAAATAGCTGACTATTTTCAATGCATCATTTTTACAATATTTCTCTATATAATATATATAGCTAAATATTTTTTAATTCATTTTTATATTCTTGCAATATATTAAATACTTCTGCACTTGTTGATAACGTATTTACTATATTCCTTAATTCACTACTTTTCGGTAATCCTTTTAGATACCACGAAGCATGCTTTCTCATTTCTTTTACAGCCTTAAATTCGCCATCATATTTAATAGCTAATTCATAATGTCTTAAACACATATTTATTTTTTCTTCTGCTGTAACAGGTAAAATTTCTTGGCCATTTAATACTCGTTCTATTTGATTAAATATCCATGGATTTCCCATACTTCCCCTTGCAATCATTATAGCATCACACTGAGTTATTTCTTTCATTCTTAATGCATCTTCAGGTGTAAATACATCTCCATTACCTATAACAGGTATAGATACTGCTTTTTTCACCTTACTTATTATATCCCAGTCAGCTTTTCCTTCATACATTTGTTTTTTAGTTCTTCCATGAACAGCAATTGCATCTGCTCCTGAATATTCCATTACTTTTGCAAATTCAACAGCATTAATATTATGCTCATCATATCCTTTTCTAAACTTAACAGTAACAGGTTTCTTTGAAACTTTTTTAATTTCACTTACTATCTCTCCAGCTAACTTAGGATTTAGCATTAAAGCTGAACCTTCTCCATTTTTAGTTATCTTAGGTGCAGGACATCCCATATTTATATCCAAAATACATATATCATCTATATTATTAAAATGGCTTTGTACAACTTCTGCCATTATCTTAGGATCATTTCCAAAAATTTGAGCTGCTACTGGCTTTTCTTCATCTGCAATTCTTAATAAAGTTTTAGTATTCTCACTTCCATAATATAATGCTTTTGCACTTACCATTTCCGTGTATACTAATCCACATCCCATTTCCTTGCATAATCCTCTAAATGAAATATCCGTTACTCCTGCCATAGGTGCTAAGAAAACACTTTTTTCAAAATTAAGGTTTCCTATTTTCATTTGTTTACTCCTTATTTTTATCGTAAATTATTCTTAACCCCTCTAATGTTAAGCTTGAATCAACCTTATCTATTACATTTGTTGATTTAGCTATTAAATTAGCTAAGCCTCCTGTTGCAATTACATATGGGTTTTCATATCCCATTGCAACCATCTCTTTTTTAGTCTTGCTAACTATATATTCTACTTGCCCTATATATCCATATAATATACCAGCTTGCATACTTGAAACAGTATTCTTACATATTATATTCTTTGGTAATTCTAACTCCACTCTAGGTAACTTTGCCGCTCTTTCAAACAATGCATCTGAAGAAATTCTTACCCCCGGACAAATACATCCACCTAAATAATTTCCGTCTTCAGTAACTGCACAATATGTAGTTGCAGTTCCAAAATCAATTATAATTACATCTCTTCTATATATTTCATGAGCAGCTACTGCATTTACAATTCTATCCGCTCCAACTTCCTTAGGATTATCATATTTAATATTTATTCCAGTCTTTACACCTGGTCCAACAATTATAGGATTTATATTAAAACTCTTCTTAACCATATTCTCTAAGGAATGCATTATATTAGGTACAACCGAAGAAATTATTATTCCTTTTACTTCTTTTGGATTTAAATCACTTTGATGGAATAATTGTATCATTTGAATACCATACTCATCTGAAGTTTTTTTAGAATCAGTAGAAATTCTCCAACCAGCTATATACTCGTTATCTTTGCATACTCCTATAACTATGTTGGTATTCCCCACATCTACCAGTAGAATCATAAACGCGCACCACCTTAACATAATTAAAGCAGCCCTAAAGCTGCTTTTATTGTACTATAAACAGTAATTTAAACTAATACTTTAATTTTAACAATTACATGTTATTTGTCAAGTGTTGTAAATTTTTATTTTTAGAACAATCCTACAATTTCACCATTTTCTAAAATATCCATTCTATTTGCTGCTGGTACCTTTGGTAAACCAGGCATTGTCATAATATCACCAGTTAATGCTACTATAAATCCAGCTCCATTTGAAACTCTAACTTCCTTAACAGTAATATCAAACCCTTCTGGTCTACCTAATAATGCTGGATTATCAGATAATGAATATTGTGTCTTTGCCATACAAATAGGTAGTTTATCTAATTCAAATTTTTCTAACTCTGCAATTTGCTTATTTGCTGCTGGAGTATATCTTACATCTTTTGCCCCATAAATTTCCCTGGCAATAGTTAATATTTTTTCTTTAATACTGCTCTTTTCATCATATAAAACTTTGAAGTTAGATTCTTTATTTTCTAATATATCATTAACTATATTAGCTAATTCTAATCCACCTTCTCCACCTTTAGCCCAAACATCACTTAAAGCAACCTTAACGCCTAATTTATCACAGAAATTCTTTATATATTCAATTTCTTCATCAGAATCAGTTAAGAATTTATTTATAGCTACTACTACTGGAATATTATATTTTTGCATATTTTCTATTTGCTTTTCTAAGTTAACTATTCCTTTAGCTAGTGCTTCAACATTTGGAGTATTTAAATCTTCTTTTTTAACACCTCCATGATGTTTTAAAGCTCTCATAGTAGCAACAACTACTACACAATTTGGTGTTAATCCACCATATCTACATTTAATATCTAAGAATTTTTCTGCGCCTAAGTCAGCTCCAAAACCACCTTCTGTAACTACTACATCACCTAATTTAAGTGCCATTTTTGTAGCAAGTATTGAGTTACATCCATGTGCAATATTTGCAAATGGTCCTCCGTGAATTATTGCTGGAGTATTTTCTAAAGTTTGAACTAAATTAGGTTTAACAGCATCTTTCATTAAAAGAGCCATTGCCCCTTGAACATCCAATTGTTTTGCATAAACTGGATTTCCATCTAAATCATATGCTATTAATATATTACCCATTCTTTCTTTAAGATCGCTTAAGCTAGTAGCTAAGCAAAGAATAGCCATTATTTCAGAAGCAACTGTTATCATAAATCCATCTTCTCTTAGGAAGCCATTTATTTTTCCACCCATTCCTACTACTATATTTCTTAACGCTCTATCATTCATATCCATAACTCTTTTAAATATAATTCTTCTTGAATCAATTCTTAAAGTATTTCCTTGATGAATATGATTATCTATAGCGGCACATAGTAAATTATTTGCTGTTGTAATTGCATGCATATCTCCAGTAAAATGTAGAT
Source organism: Clostridium sp. K04 (assembly GCF_019734375.1). Taxonomy (NCBI): domain Bacteria; kingdom Bacillati; phylum Bacillota; class Clostridia; order Eubacteriales; family Clostridiaceae; genus Clostridium; species Clostridium sp. K04. The sequence goes on along the minus strand of NZ_JAASHD010000017.1, from coordinate 63,035 downwards.
TTATATCTTCCATAGGTACTACTTGTGCATATCCACCACCTGCTGCCCCTCCTTTAACTCCAAAAACTGGTCCTAATGAAGGCTCTCTCAATGCTATAACTGCTTTCTTCCCAGTTTTACATAATGCCTGCCCTAATCCTACTGTAACTGTTGATTTCCCTTCTCCAGCTGGAGTTGGATTTATCGCTGTTACAAGAACTAATTTCCCATCTTTTTTATCTTTATTTTTATTTAATACATCTAAAGAAATCTTACATTTATACTTTCCATAAAGCTCTATATCATCCTCACCTAAATTTAGTTTTTCCGCAATCTTAACTATAGGCTCCATTTTTGCTTCTTGAGCTATTTGAATATCACTTTTCATATTATAAACCTCCCTAACATCTTCAAATTTTTAGTATACTTAATTATATCATTATAAATTCCTTTTTTAAACATAATTCGAACATTTTTATTATTTCCCTAAAAATCATTCGTGTTTTGATTTTATTGTAAAATATCTTTTTAATAAAAAAAATTAATAAACAAATGAAAATAACTTTGCTTGAAATTTTTCTAACATTTAAAATATGTCTTTTTTCTTTTCAAACTAATTAAGGTTTATTCGTCACACTTAGAACTTACCACTAAAAAAAGTAGCCCTAAGGCTACTTTTAGTTTGCGTCAAATATCATTTCAAATTCTTTTCCATCTATCTTTTCTTTATCAAGTAATTCATTGGCTACTGCATGAAGCTTATTGATATTAGTCTTAAGTAAATCTTCTGCTCTAGCATATGCTACTTCAATAAATTTCTTAACTTCTTTATCTATTTCTGCACCAATTTCCTCACTAAAGTTTCTTCCTCTTCCAAGATCTCTGCCTAAGAATACTTCATTATTATCAGAACCATAAGAAATAGTTCCAATTTCATCGCTCATTCCATATTCCATAACCATAGCTCTTGCTATTGAGCTTGCTCTATCAATATCATTCTTAGCACCTGTGCTTATATCACCTAGTATTAACTTTTCAGCAACTCTACCACCTAAAAGTCCTACCATTTCATCTTGTAACTTTTCTTTAGAAGTATATGCTCTATCTTCAGTTGGTAAATGCATAGTATATCCACCAGCCATACCTCTTGGTATAATACTTATTTCATGTACTGGGTCTGAATGTTTTAAGCACTTCATTACAACCGCATGGCCTGCTTCATGGTAAGCTGTAAGCTTTCTATCATGTTCACTAATAGCTCTACTCTTCTTTTCAGGTCCTGCAATAACTCTAGTTATTGCTTCTTCAAATTCATCCATTCCAATAGCTTTTTTACTTTTTCTTACAGCTAAAAGAGCAGCTTCATTAGCTAGGTTTTCTAAATCAGCACCACTAAATCCTGGTGTTCTCTTTGCTAGTACCTCTAAATCTACGTCAACAGCTAAAGGCTTTTTATGTGTATGAACCTTTAAAACTGCTTCTCTACCTTTTCTATCTGGTCTTTGAACAACTATTTGTCTATCAAATCTACCTGGTCTTAATAATGCTGGGTCTAAAATATCCGGTCTATTTGTTGCCGCTATCATTATGATACCTTCATTAGCTCCAAAACCATCCATTTCAACTAGTAATTGATTAAGAGTTTGTTCTCTTTCATCATGCCCACCACCAAGGCCAGCACCCCTTTGTCTACCTACAGCATCAATTTCATCTATAAATATTAAAGCAGGTGAATTTTTCTTTGCCTGTTCGAATAAATCCCTAACTCTTGATGCACCAACACCAACAAACATTTCAACAAAATCAGAACCTGAAATACTAAAGAATGGTACTCCTGCTTCTCCTGCAATAGCCTTAGCTAATAAAGTCTTTCCTGTTCCAGGAGGCCCGACTAGTAAAACACCTTTTGGTATTCTAGCTCCCATTTCAATATATCTAGATGGAGCCTTTAAGAAATCTACTATTTCTTCTAATTCAGCCTTTTCTTCATCTGCTCCAGCAACATCATCAAAAGTTACCCTCTTAGCATCTGGAGACATCATCTTAGCTCTACTCTTTCCAAAATTCATTACTCCTTTTCCACTTCCACCACCTTGTGACTGTTGTGTAAAGAAGAAAATAAACACTACAAATAATAATATTATCATCCCCATAGGTATTATGGTAAGCCATACACTATTATTAGATGGTGCAGCATATTCTATCTTAATATCATTTTTTGCATATTGACTATTTAACATTTCCACCATTGTATCTGGCGCATATACTGTAAAATTCTTTTCATCTCTTGTCTGTCCAGTAACGAGCATCTTATCAGGATCAACTCTTATACTTTCAATTTCGTCATTTATCCACTTTTGTTGGAAATCACTAAATACTATTCTATCAGAACTACTTTCTCCCTTTAAAAGAAATGATGCAGCAAAAAATAATAATATTATAGCTATTATCCATACAGTAGCACTTGAATATTTCTTCATTCAAGGCCCCCCTTTCTCATAGTTTTTTTATTTTGTTTTTTAATAACTTACTTCTCATAAACCTCTCTTTTTAATATTCCTACAAAAGGTAAGTTTCTATACTTTTCAGCATAATCTAATCCATATCCTACTAAAAATTCATCTGGAGTTTCAAAACCAACATATTTACAATCTATATCAACCTTTCTTCTAGATGGCTTAGTTAATAAGGATACAATTTCAACTGAGCTTGCATTTCTACTTTTTAAATAATTTGATAAATAATTTAATGTAATCCCACTATCAACTATGTCTTCAACTATAATTATATGTTTTCCTGAGATTTCACTATCTAAATCTTTAAGTATTCTAACAACACCAGTAGTTTCAGATGAATCTCCATAACTAGAAACTGCCATAAAGTCAATTTGGCAAGGAATAGTTATATTTTTTATTAATTCTGCTGCAAATATTACAGAACCTTTTAAAACTCCTACCACTAATAACTCTTTTCCTTTGTAATCTTCACTAATTCTTGATGCTAATTCCTTCACTCTCTTATTAATAGCTTCTTCACTAAATAATACTTCTTTAATATCTTGTAACATTGTCACTATTCCTTTCTGTCAAACGTAATTTTTAATATATTTTTTGTATCCTGAGTTATTCTTGACTCTTGAGAAGTTTTATATCCAACAACCCAGGCAATTTTTTCATCAAAGCATAAAATAGGAACTTCATCTCTCTTTTCTCTAGGAATCTTCATATCAATAAAAATATCCTTAAGTTTTTTATTACCTTTCATTCCTAAAGGAATAATTTTATCCCCATCTCTTCTATGCCTAATTATAATCTCTTTTTCTATCTTATCATAATCAAATAACTTTATTAAGTTATTTTTAGAAAATTCTACCTTATTTTTATTATTAATAATTTGAAAACTAATATTATATTCCTCAAATACAATATCATTCAAAATACTATTTTTATTTATTCGCACTTCGCTGATCTTATCATCAATAATATTTTTTTCATTAACTTTAAATATAAGATCTCCATATGAGTTTTTGCATATTATATTATTAGTTAAGTTTATTTTCTTTCCTGTTGAATTTTTAGCTAAATTAACAATCTCGTATATATGCTTCATCTCGAAATTTTGATGACAATTAGAAATTTCTTTAAAAGCTTTTATTATAACTCTAGTAACTACAGCTTCCATTTCATTTACAAATAATTTTTTTGATACTTCTAACTGTTTAGCTTTAACTTTACAATATTTATTGTAACATTCTTTGGAATATTCTTCTATAAATTCATTATCTTTTTGTAATAATGATACCATTCTATTTAAAGTCTCAACTATATCCTCATTAAAATGTTCTTTCATATATGGAATTATATCTAATCTAACCCTATTCCTACTATAAATTCTCTCATGATTACTTTGGTCTATTCTCGGATTAAGTTTATTTTCTTCACAATAATCCTCTATTTCTTTTCTATTTAAGCATAATATAGGCCTTATAATACCATCTTCTCTTTTTGCTTTTATTCCTGTTAATCCTTCAAGTCCAGTTCCTCGCATCATACGCATAAGAACTGTTTCTGCTTGATCATTTGCATTATGTGCTACAGCTATTTTATTGTATCCATGCTTTTCTCTTATTTCTTCAAAAGCTCTATATCTTTCATTTCTTCCAGCCACTTCTAAGGAAACATTAGTATCATTAGCTACACATTCTATATCTATTCTTTTTACATAATAATTTATACCTAATTCACTACATAAATTACCTATATATTTTTCATCTTTATCTGATTCATCCCCCCTTAACATATGGTTTATATGTATTGCACCTAATTCTATATTAAGCATATCTTTTAACTTATATAATATATGTAACATGCAAACTGAATCAGGTCCTCCTGATAAAGCCACTAATATTTTATCTTCAGCTTTAATAAGTTCATTATCATTTATATATTCTATTACTTTATCTAACACTTATATTCTCCTATTTATTTATTTATAAATCTATAATACATTTACCCTATTTCAATGTAAACATTCTATATCTTAAGTTTATACATTTATTTCAAATTTAAATCTATTATCAAGATAATAAAAGTGCTCCTAAGAGCACTTTTATTAATAAGTTGAATATAATTTTGAAACTATTACTGTCATATCATCCAAAACCCTTCCGTTACTTTTTCTTTTAGCTTGTTCTAATATTTCCCTTGCTAAAATTTCCGGATTTACTTGTTCACCTTTTAAATAATTAACTATCCAAGTATATTCACCAACATTATCTTTATCAATATCTATAACTCCATCACTAATAGTTACTATTATATCTCCATTTTTAACTTTCTTCTTAACAGGCTTAATATCAATATCATCAACAATTCCAAAAGGCAAAGTTGTACTGTCAACAACTTCGATTTCGCTGCCTCTTTTAATAAAACTCATACTTGCTCCAACTTTTATAAACTGAGCTTCACCTGTATATAAATCTATTGAATTCATATCTAATGTAGTAAATTTTTCATCTTCACTAAACTTCATTCCCATAATAGAGTTTACTGCATTTAATGTAGTTGCTTCACTAAACCCACCTTCATTAAACTTTTCTATTAATTCAATAGCTGCTTCACTTTCTAAACCTGCTTCCGGTCCTGAGCCCATTCCATCACTTAATATTGTTACATATTCGCCTACCTTATTCTTTCCAAAACTATAACTATCTCCTGAATATTTCTCTCCATCCTTAACATTAAAAGCTACAAATGAAGAAACATTATACTTACAAGTTTCTTCCATAACTATTGAGCATTCATTAGTTTCTGGATCAACAGTACACCCATCTTGAGCTATACTTAATGGTGTTCTTACAAATTCACTAATAATAGGCAATATATATTTTCTACAATAACTTTCACCATCATAACTGTCTATTTTTATTTTAATCTTTAAACGCCCTTTTCTATCAGTATAGGAATAAATATTATTGTATCTAATTTTATTTTTAGCCAATGTCTTTCTTAAGACTTTATCAATTTCTAAACAACTATTTACATTACTATTAAAATCACTAAGAATCCCAGATACCGTTATAGACATATTATTTATTTGATTAGCTATAACTTTTCTGCCTTCTATCAATCTAGATTTTAAAGCTTCATTAACTGTATAAGTTGAAAATAAATCTTCTGCGCTCTTTAATAACGTAGTTCTCTTTACACATTTTAAATCTAATTTTTTAGGTAAATATACATTTTTATTTTCACAGCTTAACATAAGTTCTCCAAACTCTGAAAAAGTACTATGCAACTCTCTTCCCCAGCACTTACTATTCATTTCACAGCTTTGACAAACTCGATCTGCCAAACTTTCTATCATAGCAGCTCCTTTATTTTTCATAAGTAATTTTTCATTACCTGATAAATCTTCAATAGATGTTGCTACCGCTGATAAAGACCCTCTCAATGCTTCTAGTCTATCTACAAACTCTAATTTAATACCTTCAACTTGTGCATCACTTATTACATTACTTTTTTCATCATTACTAAGTTCTCTTAATATTTCTTTAATAACATTTGCCGGAACAACAAACATAATTACTGCTGCAAGGCAAACTTCTATACCAAATTGAATACTTATTTTACCCGTATACGCTTCCATCATAAACATAGATATAACATAAGCTAATATTGAGAAGCTCTTTCCTGTCTCTTTAAATACACCTACAATCAACCCACAAATTGAATACATAGTTGTTGATATAAGCAAATCATTATTAGCAATTCCTATTATTATTCCCATTGTTACACCTAATATAGCTCCAACGTTACTTCCTGCTGCATAAGCAATTGTTATCACCATAGCTAAAGCTATTATAGTTCTTATTTCAATTCCTAATATCGCAAAATTTCCTATCCCCGCTACTACTAAACAACTTAAAATAGCTATACTTATTAACTCTTCTGTTGAATAAAAGTAATTTGTGTTTAATTCTTGCATACAACCAATTCCATAATTCAACATATAAAATACTGGTATTATTAATAAAGCTTTAGTTAAAGAAAAAATTAAATTAATTTCAAAACTTTGCTCTCCAATAAACAACCCCACCGCTAATGTTACTCCGACAATAGCCAAAAAAGCTATGCTATTTTTAAATTCTTTATTAAGAGTATTACATATAATTTTACATAATAATATTGCTGTTGATATAGAAACATAAATTATTATATCTTTACCTTTACTATACCCTATAAGATATCCAACATTAACCGCTAAATAAACTAAAAGTAGTTTCTTAAAATCACTTTTTTTCACCATGGATAAAAAATACCCTATTCCAAAAGGAGCTAAATATAAGCCTTCAACAAAACCAAATCCCACTCTGCTTATCATAACTCCTGAAGCTAATACTACTAATAATCCTATCAACCCATTTTCAAAATCCAATTTTTTTGTTTGCTTTTTACTATCTACCCTTCTATAGCTAGGTACCTCTACTCCATAATCCATAACCATCAATCTCCTCTTAAAAATCCTACTAAAATAATAGCACTATTATAATTAGAGTTATGTCAATTAATGTTTATGAAATTTTAAATTCGTAAGACAATTATCCTTTTTTTTCCAATCAATATTTTATTTTTTTCTTTTTACACTCTTTATTTACACTTTAAAAATGTTTAGACCTATTTTTACTTGAATTATTTTGCTATTTAAATTGTATTTTTTGTCGCATATAATCAACATTTTTTTATATTCATTAGGCATATTATCAAATGTCATTTAATATACTTTTAATTTAAATAATCATAATCATTTATAAAATTTAAATTTAATAATAAAAAAGAGATACAAATTTCTTTGTATCTCTTTTGGTGCTGAAGACCGGAATCGAACCGGTACGGTATCGCTACCGCAGGATTTTAAGTCCTGTGCGTCTGCCTGTTCCGCCACTTCAGCGTATATGGTAGCGGAAATAGGACTTGAACCTACGACACCTCGGGTATGAACCGAGTGCTCTAGCCAGCTGAGCTATTCCGCCATGTTTGGTTGCGGGGGCAGGACTTGAACCTACGACCTTCGGGTTATGAGCCCGACGAGCTGCCAACTGCTCCACCCCGCGATATTATAAACTAAATTCAACTTGGTGCTGAAGACCGGAATCGAACCGGTACGGTATCGCTACCGCAGGATTTTAAGTCCTGTGCGTCTGCCTGTTCCGCCACTTCAGCGTATATGGTAGCGGAAATAGGACTTGAACCTACGACACCTCGGGTATGAACCGAGTGCTCTAGCCAGCTGAGCTATTCCGCCATGTTGGTTGCGGGGGCAGGACTTGAACCTACGACCTTCGGGTTATGAGCCCGACGAGCTGCCAACTGCTCCACCCCGCGATATTTAAGTTGAATTTAGTTTGGTGCTGAAGACCGGAATCGAACCGGTACGGTATCGCTACCGCAGGATTTTAAGTCCTGTGCGTCTGCCTGTTCCGCCACTTCAGCGTATTTATTTCTTCGCCGTCATCTGACGACAAAATTAATTATATAGTATGAACATAATACTGTCAACATTTTTTTCACTTTTTTTTATTTTTATTTCATTTTCTATCTAAAGCCAGTAAAATAGCCACTTCCAACTGATTTATTTTCTATACTTTTTTATATTTTTTATATTTTTTTATTATTTTTTATAAAAAAATTTAATAAAAAAAGAGAAAGATAAGTGATTATCCATTCTCTCTAATATATAAAACTTATATAACGGTTCTAATTAAAAACTCTTTTTAGATCTTCCTTTAAATTCTTGATGCTTTTTAAAATCTTGTTGTCTTTCTTCACTATCCTTTAAGAATCTAGACATAATATCTTCAAAGTTTGCTGGTGCAGCTTTTTTCTTTTCAGATGTCCATTCAATTTCTGCAGGTTTTACAGATTTTTTCTTAACGTTAGCTTGCTTAATTGATAAACTAATTTTTCCATTATCATCAATTGATATAACTTTAACCTTTACCTTATCTTGTTCATTAAGATGTTGTCTTATATCCTTAACAAAAGAATCTGCAACTTCTGAAATATGAACTAAACCTGTTTTACCTTCTATCTCTACAAAAGCTCCGAAGTTTGTAATATTTACCACTGTACCCTCTAATATGTTTCCTGCCATTAAGGTCATTTTACAAAGAATCCTCCTTAAAATTAAAAATAATCTATGTCATTAATAATAATAACCATATTAATAGAAATTTAAACTTAAACCAATACTATTCTACCTCATTACTTGGAATAATTTGCTGCTCACCTTCTTTTATTAATCCTAGCCTCTCTCTAGCTAGTTTTTCTAGATACTCATTATTACTTTGAGCCCTATCTAGTTCTGCTTGCAACTTAATATTTTTTTCTTTTAATTCCTCTAATTCTTGGGCTTGAGTAGAAATATCACTCTTTATTCTTTTTAGTACAATAACTTGTTTTATTACACTTATACTAAAAAATCCAATAACTAAAACAATAATAATTCCTTTAAGGTTTACGTTTTTTTTCATAAAATAGTACCCTCTTTATATTATTCTATAAATATATTGTAAACCACTCTACATAATTAATTCAAGATATTTTTTATACTAATTGTTTTTTCCTGTAATATTGTGAAATATTACTTTAAATGGATAAATAAAATTTTTAAATATTACTCTAAACATTTTTCCTAAAGCACTTATAAGCTTTAACTCAAATTTAATACATATATTACTAATAAACCTTATGTATAAGGTCAACGAAATAATCATAAATATATAAACATAAGCTCCTAAAAAAGCATAATTAGTATAAAGGAGGAATGTAAAAACTGCCATAGCCGCTAGTATCCAAAACAATATATCTTCAATTGCAATTACAATTTTATTTACATTGCTACCTCTTATTATTCTATATAAGTCAAACATTGCTCCGGTTAGTATACCAGCTAACATTGCATAAAGTATAATACTAAATTGTACATCTGTTTTTAATGGCATAATAACCTCCTATTTAAAAAGCCTTCCAATTATGCTTTCTTTTTCTTTTTTAACTTCTTTTCCACTATAAACGATATAATATATTTCTCCATTAATCATTACATCGCCATTCTGTACATCAAGCTTATTCATTTTCAAATTTTGACCCTTTATCGTTAATGCTCCAAGCTTAGTATTAAGTAATATCTTTTCATCATCAAAGCTAATTACTTCCTCTACTCCAGTTAATGTCATTTTCTTTCTGTTTTCTAATATAATATTTCCTCTATTATCCTCTATACTACCCTCTAATTTTTTCTCCATTATTTACTCCTCCATATATTTCTTGATTAAATATATGAAGTATTATTAAAAATTATTCTTGATCTTCTACACCTTCTAAAATCTCATACATTTCTTTAGCATTTTCTTTTCTCACATGATCAGCAATATTAATAATTCTTGCCTTAAGCTTTCTATTTGCAAAAGTAATTTCTATTATATCTCCTTCATTTACGTTAGTTGATGGTTTTGCTACCTTATCATTAATTGAAACTCTTCCGCCTTCACAAGCTTCCTTAGCCACTGTTCTTCTTTTTATTATTCTTGATACTTTTAAATATTTATCTAATCTCATATAATATTCCTCCACATAAGTTCATTAATTTTAGGTATTAAAAAGCCCGAGATAACTCGGGCTTAAAAATTATAATTACTTATTAACTCTCTCTTTAAATTCCTTACCTGCTTTAAATACTGGTACAGTAGAAGCTGGAATGTTTATAGTTTCTTTAGTTCTTGGGTTTCTTCCTTCTCTAGCTGCTCTTTCTCTAGTTTCGAAAGTACCAAATCCAACTAATTGAACTTTTTCCCCATTTTCTAAAGCTTCTTGAACTGAATCAATGAATGCTTTTAATGCAGTTTCTGCATCTTTCTTTGTTAATTGGCTTTTTTCTGCCATGCTAGTAATTAATTCTGCTTTATTCACGATTTACATCCTCCTTAAATAAACAGTTAAAAATATTGTAGTTAACTATTTTTAATTATGTACTATAACTACATTACCTTATTATATATCCACTTTATTCAGTAGTCTATAGTAATACGGGCTTTTTTTCTATAAAAATATATTTATTACAACTTTTTCTTGTAGTATAGTCATTTTTATATTCCTCTTCTTAAAATATTCTGCACAAACTATAAAAATCCTTCTATAAATGCAGAAATTCTCTATCTTTTCTGTTAATCGTACTTTTTTGAATCTTCCCATAAAGCATTCATTTCATCTAATGTAGAGTCGTTTAAATTTTTGTCTTGCTTTAATAAATTTTCCTCAACAAATTTAAATCTTTTAACAAACTTTTTGATTGATTTATTTAATGCTTCTTCTTCATCAACATTTAATAATCTAGCTACGTTAACACAAGCAAATAATAAATCACCAACTTCATTTATTATTTTTTCCATATTATTGGATTTATATACATCTAATACTTCATTTATTTCTTCTTCTATTTTTTTAACAGCTTCATTTACATCTTCAAAATCAAATCCAACCTTTGAAACCTTTTTTTGTACCTTGTGTGCTTTAGTTAATGCAGGTAATGTCTTTGCTATTCCCTCAATTTCTTCAGTAAGAGTTTCATAGTTCTTTTCCTTTTTCTTTAATTCATCCCAATTCTCTAAAACCTCTTTAGATGAATCAGCAACTACATTTCCAAAAACATGAGGATGTCTATAAATCATTTTTGTTGTTATTGCTTCTATAACATCAGATATATTAAAATATCCATCTTCTTTTCCAATTACAGAATGGAATACAACTTGTAATAAAACATCTCCTAACTCTTCTATTAACCCATCTATATTATCATCTTCTATAGCTTCTACAGTTTCGTAAGCTTCTTCTATAAGAGAATTTTTAATACTTTCGTGAGTTTGTTCTCTGTCCCAAGCACATCCATCTTCTCCTCTTAAAATTTCAATTGTATTGATTAAATCATAAAAATCTTTTTTATTATTTATATCCTTAGGAATATATACTGAAGTTAAATAGTCTATATCTTCTTGCATATCTAATTCATATAAAGGAATTTTTCTTATAGATTCTTCTCCTTCTATTCCTGCGGCTCTTACATAGTATATCTCTGTTTCATCATTATAATATTCAAGTAATTCAAGTTTTACTTCAGAAGCAATTAATACATTATATACTTGAGTAATTATAGTACCAATTCTTTTATCCAATATTTGATTTTTTATATCAAACGCATCTATTATCTTTAGTCCTTCTATTGGATCAATTTGAAGCCTATCCATCATAGCATCCACAAAGCTAACTGCAGGTAGTATTTTATATTCTATATTATTTTCATTACATAAGTTAATAAGATTTAAAACTGATCTTTCTGCTACTAAAGGATGTCCTGGAACAGCATAAACTAGTTCACCACATTTTTTATATTCTTCTATCATTTCATTTGCAATATTAGAATATACCTCATCAAAACTACTTCCTTCTTCATAATAATTATCACAAGTCTTAAAAGAAGTTAATCCTTTTTTTAAATAATCAACTGTAGGATGCTTTTCTGTTCTAAAATAAAGGTTTTTACTTTCCTCTAAAGCTCTAACAGCTCCTATCGTTAAAGCATCTGGTGAACCAGGCCCTAATCCAACTATTTTTATCATTGTACAGTACTCTCCTTACATCATTTTCTTACTAATCCATTTTTTATTTCATCAACATTAAATACTTTAAAAAGTAGAATAGCTATTATATATATAATAATACCCATAAATATTGATAATAAGCAAGAAATACTGTTACTGTCTATTTTTTTCATTATAAAATCATAGCTAAATAAGACTACTACTATCATTGCAACTGATGCATATGCCGGCTTTATAAAAGAATCATAAATACTTACTTTACATTTAATTTTACTTTTAAGTGCTATAAGATTTAATATAGTAACTACTACATAAGCAGAAATACTTGCTATTACAGCACCAAAAATATTTATTTCTGGTATTGGAACTAATATTGTAGTTAAGATTACCTTTACAATACATCCTATTACTAGGTTTATAACTGGCCTTATATAATGATTTGTAGCCTGTAAAACAGACGTTGTCGTTTGAGTTACAATAACAAAAGGTATGGATATTGATAAATATCTTAATATTTCAATTCCCTCATATCTATCAAAAAATACTAACTTCATTATAGGTCCTGCTAAACAAAACATTCCTAATGTAGCTGGCAATGCAATAACTGCTGATAATTTCATTGCAATATTAATTTTACTTTGCATTTCTTCTTTTCTGTTTAGTATATAGTTTTCTGCTATTATCGGAATTAATGATGTACAAATTGCTACTGATAATGTTAAAGGTATATTAACTAATACAGCAGCCTTACCAGTAAGTTGTCCATATAAAGCCGTTGCATTTGCAACACCAGATTCAACTAGTTTTTGTGGCACTAATATAGAATCTATTAAATTCATTATTGTTCCTACTGTAGCACCAATAGAAATTGGAATTGCAATCTTTAATATTTTACTTAATAATTCTGGATTAGTTTTAACCCTTCTTATTCCCATTTCCCTTTTTACATGCCTATACTTTATAATCAAATATATTCCTGCAATAAAAGCTCCTCCTGCCGCTCCAAAAGCAGCTCCTCCTGCGGAATATTCAATTCCCTTGCTAAAAAGAAGATAGGCTAGTCCAACTCCAATTATCACTCTTCCTATTTGCTCTAATATCTGTGATACTCCAGACGGTGTCATATTTTGAAGTCCTTGAAAGAAACCTCTAAATATAGTAACAAATGAAACCATCATCGGTGCAAAAGATATACCTATTAATGAGTAATAAGATTTCATATCCCATTTTAAGAAACTAATAATTGGCTTTGCAAAAAAGAATAATATCAATGAAGTTCCTACCCCTAACGTTATCATCAAAAAAGAAGATTCTTTAACAACTTCATAACTTCCTTCTACATCTCCAACAGCATTTTTTTCTGATATCATTTTAGAAACTGCTACCGGAACCCCACTTGCCATTCCTACATAAAACATGTATAAAGGATATGATAATTGATAATATCCAATTCCTTCATCACCAATTAACATAATTAATGGCCATCTAAAGAAAAAGCCTAATACTTTTGCTAACATTCCAGCCATTCCCAATACCAAGCTTCCTTTTATAAGAGATTGCTTCTTCATAAAATACCTCCAAACTCAAATTACTGACTACTACTAATTTTTATTTAAAGCTTAGAGGTATTATTACAAATATTGTATAAATATTTAACAAATATTGTAATATGTCTAGTATTATTTATTGTTCCATTTGCTTTCCTAAGAAAGCTGCTGCAGTTTCAGCTAATTTTAACTCTAAATCTCCAAAAACATCTCCAGATTCTTTTGATACAATAAGCACAGCTCCAATTGCATCACCTTCAGCAATTATTGGTGCTATCACTTGGCTTGTATATTCTCCTGGGTCCTCATCATTATGTAATGGAATTGTTTTACTATTCTCTGTTATGATAGAAGGTTTTCTACCATCCATTATAGATTCTAGTTCTGAACTTATTTTTCTTTCAATATAATCTTTCTTTGTTGCTCCACTTACTGATATAAAGGCATCTTTATCAGCAATTAAAACAATATGTCCAATTGCTTGTTGCAAGCTTTCAGCATACTCCTTAGAAAAATCAGTTAATTCTCCTATTGGTGAGTATTTCTTTAAGATTACACCACCTTCTCTATCTGTAAATATTTCTAATGGATCTCCTTCTCTAATTCTTAATGTTCTTCTAATTTCTTTTGGTATAACTACTCTTCCTAAATCATCAATACGTCTTACTATTCCTGTAGCTTTCATTACTATGAGTTACCTCCTTAATTATGTTATATGATTAACTGCATTATTATTATTTGAAGTATTAGAAATTTTATACACATATACCCAATATTTATCCTCTCCTATCTAAAGAGGAATTATATGAAGTCTATGGTAATTTTACAATTATTAAATTCAAATAATAATTGTGAAAATTTAAAATAATATCTTCCATATCTTCAATAATAAATTTCCCTAAAATTCAATTTATTATTTATAATAATAAAAAAAGCCAAACAAGATTTTTATAATCTTGTTTGACTTTTTACTACAAATTAAAGTCTATCTTCATATAATTTAACATTTAAATCTTTTTTCCATTGTTCTAATGTTGAATTATATACTTCTTCTTTCTTTTGACTTTCTAAAGTTGATTTGATAGTATCTTTTACTTCATCAAGTGGAGTTACTGTATCTTCAGCTTGAACTCCCTCAACCTTTATTATATGGTATCCAAATGAACTTTGAACAGGATCTGAAATTTCACCTTCTTTTAATACTTTAAATCCAGCTAAGAAGTCAGTATCAAAGTTTTCTTGCTCATTTTCAACATATCCTAAATCTTCTGATAATGGGAAAGTTCTTGAAGTTGCATTAGCTTCATACTCTGCATATATATCATCAAAAGTAGCTTCACCAGAATTTATTTTATCCTTAGCTGCTTTTGCTTCTTCTTCAGTTTTAAATAATATATGCTTAGCATTTGCTCCAGCTTTTTTAGTATAATCCTCTATATTTTCATTATAGTAAGTTTCAATATCTTCATCAGTTACAGTAACATCTTTTGTTATTGCCTCAGTAACTTTTTGAACTTTTACTAAATTTTCAAGGAAAGAATTAAATTTCTCATCGCTCATTCCGTAATGTTCTAAAGCTTCCTTTAATTTATCTTCTCCGCCATAAGCCTCAACAAAGTTTTGTCTTTCAGTTTCTATTTCAGTTGCTAATTCTTCATCTGATGGAATATATCCAAGCTCTGTTCCTTTAGTGATTAATACTTTATTATCTACTAATTGTTCAAGAACACTTTGTCTTGCACTCTTTAATTTAGCTTTTAATGTATCATCTATATTATTTTCATAATCTTCACCATAAGTTTCAATTAAATAGTCTATATCAGCCTGTAATTCACTATTTACATCTGCCATAGTAATTTTGTCACTTCCAACCTTCGCCAATACAGTCTTTTGTATAGCTTCTGGAGTTTTTTCTATCATCTTACAACCAGCCATTGAAAATGCCATGACAGCAACTGTTGCAATAGCTACTATATTTTTTATCTTTCTCAATTTATTTCCCTCACTTTACATTCATAATAATTTGTTACATACCCTAGTATATCAGTTATATCCTTTTTATTCAAATTCTACTGTCTATTTTTTACGTGAATTTTTAATTAAATCAGTAAGAAGTTTTTTATAAAAATCTAATATTTCCTCACGCTTAATACTATTTACTTTCACAGCAAAAAATGGAGTTTCTCCAAAGTATAAAACAACATTTTCTTTATATTTTTTCATTAATATGTGATAAATATCATTAACTTTTTTATATCCTTTTGGGAACTTAAATCTTACCTCTTTAGGTGTTTCTTTTATCTCTTCAATTAATAATACTTTAGCTAAACTCTTAACATATGCAATATCCATCAAATTATATACAGCTTCAGGAATTGATGAGTATCTATCCTCTAACTCATCCTTTATATCTTTATAATCATCCATATTTTCAATTGCAGCAATTTTTTTATAAACCTCAATTTTTTGAATTTCATCTTCAATATATGATGATGGAATATATGCATCAACTTTAATATCAACAGTTGTTTCAATAGGTTCTTGTTCTATTTCACCTTTAATTAACTTAACTGTATCTTCAAGCATTCTACAATATAAATCATATCCTATAGCTGCCATATGTCCATGTTGAGATGAGCCCATCATATTTCCGGCTCCTCTTATTTCTAAGTCTCTCATTGCTATTTTAAATCCTGATCCAAGCTCAGTAAAATCCTTCAATGCTTTTAATCTTTTTTCAGCAACTTCTGTTAATACCTTATCTTTAGTATACATAAAATATGCATATGCAATTTTATTAGAACGTCCAACTCTTCCTCTTAATTGGTATAATTGTGATAATCCCATCTTATCAGCATTATTTACTATCATGGTATTTACATTTTGAATATCTATACCTGTTTCTATAATAGTTGTACAGACTAAAACATCATATTCCCTCTGCATAAACTTAATCATTTCAGATTCTAATTCTTTTTCAGTCATTTGCCCGTGAATTATTCCTACCTTACATTCTGGTACTAATTCACTAATATATTTAGCCATTCCTTGTATGCTTTCGACTCTGTTATATACAAAATAAACCTGGCCATCCCTTGCCACTTCTCTTAATATAGCATCTCTGATAAGCTGATCATTTTGCTCTACAACATAAGTCTGAATTGGAAATCTCTCTTCTGGTGGCGTTTCAATAACCGAAATATCCCTAACCCCTGTTAATGACATATGAAGCGTTCTTGGAATAGGTGTTGCACTTAATGTTAATACATCAACATTTTTCTTAATTGATTTTATTTTTTCTTTTTGCGCAACTCCAAATCTTTGCTCCTCATCAACTATTAATAATCCTAGATCTTTAAAAACAATATCCTTTGATACTAATCTGTGAGTTCCTATTAATATATCAACATTACCTTCTTTTAACGCTTGCAACGTTGCTTTTTGCTGCTTAGCTGTTCTAAATCTACTTATCATATCAATTTTCACAGGAAAATCTGAAAATCTTTTAACTAAATTTTTATAATGTTGTTCAGCTAATATTGTAGTTGGAACTAAAAATGCAACTTGTTTTCCATCCATTACAGCTTTAAATGCTGCTCTTATCGCAACCTCTGTTTTCCCATATCCAACGTCACCACAAAGCAATCTGTCCATTGGCTTATCTGATTCCATATCATGCTTTATCTCTTCTAATGAAGATAATTGGTCTGGTGTTTCTTCGTATGGAAACTCATCTTCAAACTGTCTTTGCCATTCAGTATCTTTAGAATATTTATACCCCTTTAAAGCTGCTCTAGCTGCATAAAGTTTTACTAAATCTTCAGCTATTTCATTTATTGATTTTCTTACCTTTGCTTTAGCTTTTTGCCATTCATTTCCACCTAGTTTATTTATTTTAGGGCTTTTTCCTTCACTACCAATATACTTTTGAACTAAATCTAGTTGATCTACTGGTACATAAAGCTTATCACCTTTATCATATACAATATCTAAATAATCTCTTGTATTTCCTGCAATCTCAATTTGCTTTATTCCCTTAAATACACCTATTCCATGATTTGCATGTACAACATAATCTCCAGGTTTTAATTCTGCAAAGCTAGTAATTTTTCCAACGCCCTTTTTCTTACTGCTTTTTTTAGGAAGAGATTTCTTAGCTTCACCAAATACTTCTTTATCCGATATTACACAAATTTTTAAATCTGGATACTCAAATCCCTTTACTAGATTACCAAAAGTAACTACAACTTGCCCTAATTCAATAGAGTCAACATCATCTTTATAAACACTTTCAACATCTCTATCTCTTAATGTCTTTACTAATCTTTCACCTCTAGTTCTAGTTCCAGCTAAGATTAATG
Organism: Clostridium sp. K04; assembly: GCF_019734375.1. Lineage (NCBI taxonomy): Bacteria > Bacillati > Bacillota > Clostridia > Eubacteriales > Clostridiaceae > Clostridium > Clostridium sp. K04. The sequence continues at coordinate 44,994 of NZ_JAASHD010000017.1, read as the reverse complement.
TCCTATATCCATTTTCCTTTCTTGATTTTATATCTTCAATCAATAAATCTAATTGCCCATTATAACTATTTGATGTAATTTGCTTAAATTCAATATTTTTTCTTGGATATAATATATCTGTTTTATTTTCAAAAGTATTCAAAGTAATAACGTTTGACTTTTCTAAATTAACTAATAATTCATCTTTATCAATAAGTAATTTGTTTTGTGATGGTAAAATATCCCCTCTTTGAAGAAACGCTAAATAATTTTCATTAAATTCATAGTAGATACTTTCAAGTTTTCCTTCACATCTCTTCAAATCATCAATTACAAATGTATATCCATCCAAATAATCAAAAAGCGACTCTGATTTCTCATAAAAGAAAGGTAAATAACTATCAACAGTTTCAAAAGTAGATGTTTCACTTAACATTTCTAAATTTTTATTTACTATTCTTGATATTTTCTCAATTTGTTCACTATTTTTATTATTTGCCTTTTCTAATATAGAATTTAGCTCACTAATAATTGTGTCGTTAGCTCTTTTTTTTGCTTCTTCATCAACAATTACTTCTTTTGCTGGAAAAATATCAATTGATTTAACTTTTTCAATACTACGTTGTGACTCTATATTAAAAGTTCTAATCGAATCTATTTCATCACCAAACAATTCAATTCTATATGGATAAACAGCTGTAGGAGGGAAAACATCAAGTATCCCTCCTCTAAACGAAAATTCACCTTTACCTTCTACCACTTCAACTCTTTCATATCCACACTCAATTAATTTAGTAGAAATCTCTTTTAAATCTACCTCATCACCATTTTTTATATTAATACTATAACTTAAATATTTTTCTCTTGGTGTATATAATGCTGTCATCGCTTCTATAGAAGTAACTATTATCTTTTTATTTTTATTATTAAGTATTTCTTTTATAACCTTTAGCCTAGCCCATCTTAAATCGCCCGAAATAGCATCAACATTATAAAATACAACTTCTCTTATAGGTAAAAAATACACATTAGTTGAATAAAAACTTAAATCATCATATAAATTTTTAGCTTCTATTTCATTATGTGTTACTACAACTAAGGAATTATCTATTTCATTAGAAATAGCATCTATAATATAACTTTTTCCTGATTCTGATAACCCAACAATATTTATAGGAAAAGTTTTCGTCTTTAATCCCATTGAAATATCAATAAATTTTTCATTTTCAATTAAGGGTTGTAATAGCCCCTGCAATCTCATTGTATCACCTTCCATATTCCCTATTTACTTCTCTTTACCTGCATTAAAACCATTTAATTTATTCATTGCTTCTTTAGTATCTTTACTAATCATTATACTTACAGCATCACTTGAAGCTTTTATTGTTTCCCTTAATATTTCTACTTCATCATCACTAAATTTCCCCAATACATGTGAAACCAAATTCCCTTTAGGTGCACCTACACCAATTTTCACTCTTGGAAAAACATCAGTACCTAAATTAGCTATAATGCTTTTTATTCCATTATGCCCTCCATGACTTCCTTTTTCCCTTATTCTTAGTCTTCCCACTTCTAAACTAATATCATCATAAATTACTATTACTTCTTCGTTGCTTATTTTATAAAAGTTAACTACCTCTCTAATACTTTCCCCACTTAAATTCATATATGTAGTTGGTTTTAATAAAATTACTTTCTTCCCATTTATTAATCCTTCTCCAAATATACCTTTAAATTTTATCCTATTTAATTCTATATTATACTTATCTGCTATATAATCTACTGCAGCAAATCCTATATTATGTCTTGTTCCATCATACTCTTTACCTGGATTTCCTAATCCAACAATTAAAAACATTTAAACTCCTCCGTTACTTCAAATTAGACTATTTTATATTATACCATTTTTTTTAGCAAAAATTTAGACTAATTCCTGTTAGAATTAGCCTAAATCATCTAGCTTAATATTTTAATATCTACATACTTCATTTCGCCGTCACTTAAGACCTTGCAGTGTAATATATCATCTTTTTGTTTATCTTGCAATACTACTATTATATCATCAGCCTCTACAATTTCATGATCATCAATTTCAACAATTATATCTGTGGGTTTAATCCCTGCCATATATGCACTTCCACCTTTAGATAATTCCTGTATGTAAAATCCACTAAATCCCCTTTCCTTATCGACTACAATTCCACCTTCAACTATTCCCAAAAGACTCTTAAATCTATTTGTTGAATTAATCATTTCTTGAAGTTCTTTCATTTGTAATCCATAATAAAGCCCAGATTCATTTTTTTCATTTGTTATAGACAAATGAGCAATACCAACTAATTCACCTTTTGAGTTACAAATAGCTCCTCCAGTATTCTTTTCATCAATGGGTGCACTTATTTGTAATAGAGAATATTTTTTTCCATCTAAATCCCACTTCTCATTCTTTGAAGTTATTATTCCTGGAATCGAACTTCCTATATATTCATCTCCAATTGCATTTCCTAAAACAACAATCACCTGACCTTCTTTTATAGTATTTGAATCGGCTAACTTTATAGGCTTTAATTCTCCATCAAACTCTATTTTTATAACCGCTAAGTCAATACTTTCATCTTCAATCAAAATTTGTGCTTTAATTGGCCTTGATGCAACAGATGATAACTTTACATAAATATCACTTTTTCCTTTTATTGTTGAATAATTAGTTAAAATTATTCCACTATCATCAATTATTATTCCTGTTACATTTCCATCAAAATAACTATTATTATTAAGTTTATCTTCATCATCACTAATAGTAACTAAAGATGGAGATACCTCATTTATAACTTTTGTATAATCTAATATAACATTATCCGCATTATCACTTAATTCTTTTACCTGTTGCATTACTTCCCCATATTTATTTTTAACATTTATTCCTGAAATAATTGCCCCTAAAAAACTAGCTGTAACAAGATATAGAATTATTTTAACGCCTATCTTAACTCTTGCTTGAGTAGTATTTTTTTTCTCAAAAATTATATTAGCTATCCTATCTTGTGGAGTTCGTGATATTTTTCTTTCTTTACTTCTTCCAAACTTCATATCTTCCTCCAAGCATTTATAAAATATCTATAATGATTAAACACTATAAGTATTTCAAAATTAATATTAGAACTAATTTTTGATCCTAAATTAATATTTTTTAACTATTTCTTTGCAATGTAAAAGTAAATTTAACACCCTTTCCTTCTACATTATTTACCCATACATCTTGATTATGCTGCGTTAAAATTAATCTTACTATTGGTAAACCAAGTCCTGTACTTATTTTATTCGTTCTTGATTTATCACTTTTATAAAATCTATCCCAAATATGATTAATATCCTCTGGAGAAATAGTCTCTCCAGAGTTAAATATGCTTACATATATTTTTTCACCTTTTGTAGATATATTTACTTCTATTTGCCCATTATCTTCACTATACTTAATTGCATTTTCTAATAAATTAGTTACAACTTGAAGAATTCTATCTCTATCTCCTATTGCAAAACAACGATTTTCATGAAAAATAGCTTTAACATTTAACCCTTTGGCCTGTATTTTACTTTCTAAGTTTAATATACATAAACTTATTGTTTGATTAATGTCAAATTCAGAAATATTTAAATTAAATTTTCCTGATTCCATAGCTGACATATCTAATAAATCATTTACTAATCGTGCTAACCTATCAATTTCATCGTATACTATTTTTAAATAGTAATTTTCCTTATCTTTAGGTATGACACCATCTAATATTCCACCAATAAAGCCTTTAATAGATGTAATTGGTGAGCGTAGTTCATGAGAAACGTTTGAAATGAATTCTTTTCTTATAATATCTGATTCTTCTATAGATTGCGCCATTATATTAAATGACTGAGCAAGTTCTCCTATCTCATTATCATTAATCACCTTAACTCTTTCATCTACATCTCCCTTTGCCAACCTCTTTGCAGCATTATTTATTTCTTCTATAGGCTTAACAACTAGCAATTCAGCAAAATACTTTACTATAGCTGCAGCAACTATAACCGCTAAGATAACAGCAACCCATATAATAATTATGGTATGTTTTACACTTCTTTTTTCCTCTTGAAGCATAATAATATATCCATCTAATTTTTCATTTGAATAAATAGGCTTTATAAAAGCACCTAGATTTTCATTTGAATAATCCTTTATTAATTTCTTTGAATACTCCAACTTATTTGAAGTTGGCACTTTATTTGAACTTATATCAATATTGGTGTATTTAAGATAGTCGTATTTACTATTTGAAACTATATATACATATCCAAGTCTATCTACAATAATCCCATCCATATTATTGCTTAAACAGGCTATTTCCAATAGTCTACCAATTTCTTCATAGCTTCCTTCCTGAGACTTTAAATAGCTACCAACAGCCTCAGAAACAACATCTAATTGCTTATTTAATGATTCTACTGTTCCATTATAATCATTTTTATAAAACCAAATAGTTAAAACCAATCCTACTAATATTAATAATCCACCAGTTATAGAAGAGAAGGTTATTATTAGCTTTCTTACTATGCTATTTTTCTTCACTATCTCACCTCAAACTTATATCCAACACCCCATACTGTTTGAAGCTCCCACTCATCTCCACCTTTAACCTTTTCTCTTAATCTTTTAATATGTACATCAACGGTTCTTGAATCTCCTGGGTAATCATATCCCCAAACTTCATACATAAGCTGTTCTCTAGTAAAAACTTTATTTGGATTGTTGGCCATAAAATGAAGTAACTCTAACTCTTTTGGTGCTAATTTCACATTTTTTCCTTTATACGTTACTTCATATGCTCCAATATCAATAGTTAAATCTGAATATTTAATAACATCTTTTGATTGATTATCCACTGCATATCTTCTTGTTACAGCCTTAACTCTAGCTAATAATTCCTTTGGATCAAATGGTTTTACCATATAATCATCTGCTCCTAATTCTAAAGCAAGTACTTTATCAAATACCTCTCCCTTTGCTGTAAGCATTATTACAGGAATATCACTATTTTTTCTTATATGTTTTAATACATCAATACCATCTTTTCCTGGCAACATAACATCTAATATTACTAATCCGATATCCTCTGTCATTACAATATTACATGCATCATTTCCATTAAAACATTTTTTAGTGCTATATCCCCCACTTTGTAAATACATATCTATAAGTTCATTAATATGAATATCATCATCTACTATTAATACTTTTCCTAACTTATCATCCATTTTTATTCACCTTCCTTAACTAATATTCTATACTATAATTTAAAAAACTCTAATAAAATTTCAATAAAATTTACATTTGTAACACATTATTTAAAAAAGACTAAAAAAATAAGCTGTTGCATTTACAACAGCTTATTTTTATTAGTTCTCAAATAATTTACTTATTGGTTCATCATCATATATTCTCTTAATTGCCTCTGCAAATAACGGAGCTACAGAAATTGATTTAAACTTTTCTAATCCTTCTTGTTCTGGAAGTGGAATTGTATTTAACATAACTAATTCTTCAATAGCAGAATTATTAATTCTTTCAAATGCTGGTCCTGATAACACTCCATGAGTACAACATGCATAAACATTCTTTGCACCTAAATCTTTAAGTGCATTTGCTGCATTTGCTATTGTTCCTGCTGTATCGATCATATCATCAATTAAGATACATCTCTTTCCGTTTACTTCTCCAATAATATTCATTATTTCAGAAACATTTGCTTTTGGTCTTCTTTTATCAATAATAGCAATTGGTGCATTTAACTTATCAGCAAACTTTCTTGCTCTTGTTACGCTTCCTAAGTCTGGTGATACAACAACTACGTCATCTTGATCACTAAATCCTCTTTCTACAAAACTTTTTGCTAAAATAGGTGATCCTAAAAGGTGATCAACTGGTATATTAAAGTATCCTTGAATTTGAGCAGCATGTAAATCCATAGTTAAAACTCTATCTGCTCCAGCTGCTGTTAATATATCAGCAACTAATTTTGCTGTTATCGGATCTCTTGATTTCGCTTTTCTATCTTGTCTAGCATATCCATAGTATGGTATTACTGCTGTAATTCTTCCTGCAGATGCTCTTTTAAATGCATCAATCATAATTAATAATTCCATTAAATTATTATTAACTGGTGAGCTTGTTGATTGAACTATAAATACATCAACCCCTCTTACAGTTTCATTGATATCTACGGAAATTTCTCCATCACTAAATGTAGAAACCTTTGCATTTCCTAATGGTAATCCTAATAAATCTGCGATTTCCTTTGCTAATTCAGGGTGTGAATTCCCTGTAAATATTTTAATTTTCTTTCCATGAGCTATCATAATTGTGAGACCCTCCTTAATTTGCAACATTACTTGTCACTTTTTTATCTTATAGTAAATATTTATATTATTTTTTCTTAATAAGACCTCTTTTATCTACCCAGCCTTCAATATTTCTTTGTTTAGCTCTTGCCACAGCAAGTTCACCGCTATGAACATCATTTGTAATTGTTGATCCAGCAGCTATATAGCTATTATCTTCTATTGTAACTGGTGAAATTAAATTTGTATTACATCCTATGAAACTGTTATTTCCAATTACAGTTTTATGTTTATTTGTTCCATCATAGTTTACTGTAACAGTACCACATCCAAAATTACAGCTTTCTCCAACTTCGCTATCTCCAACATAAGTTAAATGAGATACTTTAGTATTATTACCTATAGTAGATTTTTTTATCTCAACAAAATCACCAATTCTTACATTATCTCCCACCACAGATTCTGGGCGAATATAAGCAAATGGTCCAACTGTAGTATTATTACCAACTGAACTATCTAAAATTACTGATGATTGTATTTCTACATTTTCTCCAATTATACTATTATTAATTCTTGAATTAGGGAATAATGTGCACCCTTTTCCTATTTTAGTATTACCTTCTAATACATTTCCAGGATAAATAATAGTGTCTTGCCCTATTTCAACATCAGCTCCAATATAAGTTGTCATCGGATCTATAATAGTAATTCCATTATCTAAATGCTTATTATTAATTCTTTTTCTTAAAATAGCTTCAACTTCAGAAAGTTGTAATCTTGAGTTAACACCTAATGTTTCTTCATGATCTATTACAAGAGCTCCTACTCTCTCAGCTTTGTCTTTTAACATTTCAATTACATCAGTTAAATAATATTCGCCTTGAGAGTTATTAGTAGAAAGATTTCCTAAACATTCAACTAACTTTTCAATTTCAAAACAATAAATTCCAGAATTAATTTCTTTTACTTTAAGTTCTTCTTCATTACAATCTTTATGTTCAACTATTTTTAATACTTCATCCCCATTTCTTATAATTCTTCCGTACCCTGAAGCATCATCTAAAATAGATGTTAAAATTGTTGCACTGTTATTATTTTCTTCATGTATCTTAAATAATTTAACTATTGTATCTTCTTTTATAAGAGGTGCATCTCCATTAAATACTGCTACTGTACCACTTTTATCTTTTAAAAATTCCATAGCACATTTAACTGCATGCCCTGTTCCTAACTGCTCTTCTTGAAGAGAGTAGCTTACATTTCTAGAACTAGTATTAGACTTAACTAATTCTGCACCTTTTCCTACAATAACGTTTATATCTTCTATTTTACTTTTTCTTAATGTATCAATAACATGATTAACCATTTCTTTTCCACAAACTTTATGTAAAACTTTAGGTAAATCAGATTTTATTCTTTTCCCTTGACCTGCTGCTAATATTAAAGCACATTTATACATTAACTCACCTCTCAATAAATTTAATGGACAAAACCTAATCTTTTTTTAAAAACGTTCGTTCATATTTCCTATATATTATATTGCATTAACTAAAGTATTTCAACACTTCAAATTAATTATAAATTAAAAGGAGTATATGCTAATCCATATACTCCTTTTATTTAAAATATTATTCACTTATAACAACGTTTTCTTCTTCCATTGCTTCTTCATAAGCTTTTAATATGGAAGTTTGAATTTTTTCCCTAGTATCAGTATTTATTGGATGAGCAATATCTTTAAATTCCCCATCTGGTGTCTTTCTACTTGGCATTGCAATAAATAAACCATTTTGTCCTTCTATTACTTTGATATCATGGACAACAAACTCATTATCAAATGTTACAGAAACTATAGCTTTCATTTTTCCTTCTGCTGCTATCTTTCTGATTCTAACGTCTGTGATTGTCACTTCACTCCACCTCCAGTTGCTTTATAATAAATATATTTCTATAAAAAGTTTAAAAATCCTTTTTTTTACTTAATTTTTTTTAAAATTTTCCACTATTTTAAAAATTTATTATTTTGCAACTGAAATTAATTCTATTTTATTAATTCTGATGGATTTACTATAAGCTTATTATTTTCTTTATCATATTCTAAATCAATAATTGAAACATACTCATCAGTTCTTTTATTTTGTATTCCAACATTATCTACTAATACACCTGTTCCAACTAATTCACTATCAAATTCACTTAAAAGGTCTTTTATTCCTTGAGCTGTTCCGCCACCTCTTAAGAAATCATCTATAAATACACATTTACTAGATGGCTTCATACATTTTTTAGCTAATGCCATTTGTTGTATTCTTCCACTTGTTCCTGATACATAGTTAATTGTAACTGTTGATCCTTCTGTAACCTTGTTATCTTTTCTTATTATAACTAATTCTATTCCTAAGCTCTTAGCAACTTCATATGCTAAAGGAATTCCTTTTGTTTCTACTGTTACTATATAATCTAAATCCATACCTTGAAAATGAGATGCTAGTATTACACCTGCTTTACTTACAATTTGAGGGTTATACATTATATCAGTTAAATACACAAAATTACCTGGTACAATTCTCCCCTCTTCTAATAAAGCTTTACATAATTCATTTGCAAATTCTTCTCTTGCCTTTTGTCCCATAGCAGGAATAAATTTAATACCTCCAGCTGCACCTGAAATTGTTTCTATTGAACCCATTTCTAATTTTTCTAAAACTTCTCTTACTATTACTATATCTTCACTAATAGTAGACTTGGCAGCATTTAACAATTCCGAAAATCTATTTAACCCAATAACCTTATTAGGAGTTTCTATTAATATCTTTGTTATGGCAACAACTCTATTGTTTCTACTTAATTTTTCCACCTAACTCACCTTCCTTATTTTCTCAAAAACACGAATTATTTCAATTTCCTCATTCCGAATATTCATATTTTATTCTAAATTAGTTATATTATCAATAGGTTTTAGCTTATTTCTTTATAAATTATTAATATTATTTTATATATTATTAAATCTATAATTTTTTTCTTTATACTTTTTTCTATTTTAAACATATTCTTAATATAATTTTGTTCCTATTTATAAGAAATTATTTTATATATTTTTTATTTTTTGTGTTCAACCTAGCAAATTTGTATATAATTATAAATATACATTTATTAATAGAATTAAAGGAGTTGATATCTTGTCTTTTGATTTAAATACAGATAAAAATAAAAAAGTGCATTTCATAGGAATTGGCGGAGTTAGTATGAGTGGACTTGCTGCTGTCCTATTAACAAAAGGATATAAAGTATCTGGTTCTGATGCTAAAGAATCAGAAGTTTTAAATAAATTAAGAAAATCTGGCGCCGAAATTTACATAGGTCATAGAAGTGAAAACTTAAAAAATGTTGATTTAGTAGTATATACGGCTGCAATTTCTTCTACTAACCCTGAGTTAATAGAAGCTAAAAATCAAAATATAGAACTTATGGATAGAGCAGAATTCTTAGGTTATATAATGAAAGGCCATAAATATAATGTTGCAGTTGCAGGAACTCATGGTAAAACAACAACAACTTCTATGCTTTCACATATAACTTTAAGTGCAGATTTAGATCCTACAATATTAGTAGGTGGAGATGTTGATGCTATTCACGGTAACTTTAAAATTGGAGAAAGTGAATACTTTGTTACAGAAGCATGTGAATATAAAGCATCATTTTTAAAATTCTTCCCATATATAGGAATTATATTAAATATAGATGCTGATCATTTAGATTATTACAGAGATATAAATCATATAGAAGATACATTTAAAAAATTCTCTGACTTAATTCCATCTGATGGTTATCTAGTTGGATGTGCTGAAGATTCTAGAGTTGAAGAAGTATTAAAATATGCAAAATGTAATACTATAAGCTATGGTTTTACTAAAGGTGACGTAACAGCTACTAATATTTCATTTAATAATAAGGGATGTGCTTCATTTACAGTATGCAAGAATGGAAAATCATTATTTGATGTTACTTTAAATACAACTGGTAAGCATAATATATTAAATGCCCTTTCTGCAATTTGTACATCTTTAATTTTAAATATCCCAACAGAAGCTATTATTGAAGGGTTAGCTAACTGTAAGGGTGCTCATAAGAGATTTGAATTTAAAGGTGAATTTAAAGGAGCTACTATAATAGATGATTATGCTCATCATCCAGTTGAAATAAAAGCAACATTAGCTACTGCAAAGTTAATTAAGCATAACAAAACTTATTGTGTGTTCCAACCACATACTTATACTAGAACTAAAACTCTTTTTGATGAGTTTACAACTTGTTTTGCTTCTGCAGATGAATTAATTTTAATGGATATTTATGCTGCACGTGAAAAAGACACTGGATTAGTATCTTCTGAGGAACTTGGAAATGCTATAAGAAAGACAGGATTAAATTGCATTAATGTTCATAGCCATGAAGAAGCAGCTAACTACTTAGCATCTAAAGTAGAATCTGGAGATTTAGTTCTTACAGTTGGTGCCGGAGATGTTGTTAAAGTAGGAGAAATGCTTTTAAATAAATAAACTAAAAGATAAAAACGAGGTGATTTTAATGGATTTATTAACACAAATTAAAGCTTCTGCTGATTTTATTTTAAAACAAAGTAAGTATAAACCTGAAATCGGATTAATACTTGGCTCTGGATTAGGTTCATTAGCTGATGCTATAGAAGATGCTGAATATTATAACTATGCTGATATTCCAAACTTTCCAACTTCAACAGTAGAAGGTCATGCTGGACGTTTAGTTATAGGTAAGCTTGGTAATAAACAAGTTGTTGCTATGCAAGGAAGATTCCACTATTATGAAGGTTATTCATTAGATAAAGTTACTTTTCCTGTAAGAGTAATGAAATTATTAGGGGTTTCAAAGCTTATTGTAACTAATGCTGCTGGAGCAGTTAATGAGAGCTTTAATGCAGGAGACTTAATGCTTATTACTGACCATATTAATTTCTCTGGTTCAAACCCATTATTTGGACATAATATTGATGAATTTGGACCTAGATTCCCAGATATGTCTGAAGCATATAATTTAGAACTTAGAAATAAAGTTTTAGAAGCAGCTAAAGAATTAGAAATTAAATTACAACAAGGTGTATATGTAATGTTCTCTGGACCTACATATGAAACTCCTGCTGAAGTAAGATTTGCTAGAATTATGGGTGGAGATGCTGTAGGTATGTCTACTGTTCCAGAAGTAATTGTTGCAAACCACAGTGGAATTAAAACAGTTGGTATTTCTTGCTTAACAAATATGGCTGCTGGTATTTTAAATCAACCATTAAACCATGAAGAAGTTATTGAAACTTCTGCTAAAGTTAAAAATGATTTTATAAAATTAATGAATAAAGTAATTGAAATAATATAATAACAAAGCTACACACAAATTAGTGTGTAGCTTTGTTATTTATATAACCTTACTTTCTTTCAGCAACTCAGTTAATTATTTTAACATTTATTCTATACCAAACTTGTTTTCTATATTAAAATCATCAGGGTACTTTTGTGAAATAATAAGCTTTTTATTTTGATCTATACCGGCATAAAAAATATCTTCAATATTATTTATAATTTTCCTTTTAAGTTCAGACTGTAACCAATTTTGATCTATACCAGCTATTTCGAGATTCTTATCTATTATTTTTCCATCAATTATAATATCATTTATTAAAGAAAGACTCTTTACCTTTAAATTCATATCATCTGGAGTTATTGGCTTTTTATTAGCCTTTATTAAAACTGATAATTGACCATTACTCTCCATAATTGCAAATTGTACATCCTCTAAATTGAAAACATCCTTTTCTCTTAACTTCATCATAAGTTCATTTATTGAAATCCTAAGTTTTTTCATATTTTTATCAATAATACGTCCATTTTCTATTAATATCAAAGTTTTAGCATTTATTATCCTTCTAGCTGTATAGCTTTTTAAATTTAAATAACTAGTTGCTATAGTTAACAATGTAAAAATTATTAATGCTATAGTTCCAGAAAGAACTACATGATCCTTATCAATTATAATTTTAGCAATCATTGATCCTATAGAAACACCCATTATAAAATCAAAAAATTTCATTTGCGAAATAATTTTTATACCGATTAATTTACTAAGAATCAGTGCTAAAACATATATCAAAATACCTTTAATTATTGTGCTAAATAATATACTACTATACATTTAAAATTAATCCCCTTATTTAAATATAGTTATATTTTGAGTAAGTTGATTAATTTTATTCATAATAATATTCTAAATTAAAATCTCATTTACTTATGATATTGTTAACTTTTCATTACTCTAAAACTATAATACAGTTATTTCCTTAGTAACAGTATTTAATACTTCACAGCCATCCTTAGTTACAAGAACTAAGTCTTCAATTCTAACTCCTATGTTATCTTTTAAGTAAATTCCAGGTTCAACTGAGAATATCATACCTGCTTTAACTTCTTCATCATTTACTGAACTAACATTTCCAAAATCATGAACTTCAATACCTATACTATGTCCAGTTCTATGAGTGAAATATTCTCCATAACCAGCTTCAGTAATTAAATTTCTAGCAGCTTTATCAATATCAGAGAATTTAACCCCTTCCTTTATTATAGAAATAGCTTTTTCATTTGCACTTTTTACTATGTTATATACATGAGCATGCTCTTTACTTGGTTCTTTACCTATAAATACAGTTCTAGTCATATCTGAACAATAATTTTTATATCTTCCACCAATATCTAAAACAACACTATCTCCAACTTTTATTTTATCCTTACCTGTTCCATGATGTGGATCTGCACCATTAGGACTTGTAGCTATAATTGGAGAAAATGAAAATCCTGAAGCACCCTCTTCTTCATATATTTCAGATAAAAGATTTGCATAATATTTTTCTGAGTAACCTTCTTTTAAATTACTCCAAAGCTTTAGCATTACTGCATCGTTTATCTTAGAAGCTTCCTTCATTATTTTAATTTCTTCTTCATCCTTTATCATTCTTAATCTATCAATTATAGGTGATGAGTTTACAAAGGCCTTAATAACATTTCTCCCCATAAGGTCTATTAAAAAATGAGATGGTAAATCTTTATCAACGCCTAAAACTTCTCCCTGTTTTACTATCTTCTCTAATCTATCTATTGGATTTTCAATATCATCATACCAAACAATTTCTACTCCTAAATCTTCATTAATAGGAAATAGCTTATTTACAAGAAACTTGTGATTACCATTAACATCTAAATATAATGCAACTAATCTTTCTCCTGAATGAATCATCTTTCCTGTTAAATAAAAAATTGATTCTGCTGAAGTTATAATTAATTGTGGAATTTTACTTTCTTCCATTTGTGATAATATCTTTGTAACTCTTGAAATTTTCATGTCTTACCTCCATATTGTATCTTTATTTTATTATTTTTATCATAACTTAATTTTTTTATATTATCCATAATATTATTTATAACTTTTATCGTATTTTTTTTCTTTATAGTGATATAATTATTTTATAATAACTACCTTAATTTTAATAGAGTCATAGAAATTTAGGGTTTCAATCAAAAGGTGGAGGATAACAAAATGAAAATAGCAGTCATGTCAGATATTCACGGAAACATATATGCACTAATGAAAACACTTGAAGATATTGATGAACAAAATGTTGATAAAATAATATGCCTAGGAGATTTAGTTGGATATGGTCCTCATCCTAATGAAGTTGTAGCACTAATAAAAAGAAGAGAAATACCTTGTGTAAAAGGAAACTATGACGCTTCTGTCGTAGATGGAGATTTTACCTATATTAGAAATACAGCGATAAATTCATTTGCACTACCTTGGGCTTGTGAAGAAGTTAGAGTTGCTAATAAATACTATTTAGACTCACTTCCAACCTCATTAAAATACACTTTTAATGGTGTAAACATGCTTTTAACTCATGGTAGTCCAAACGCAATTAACGATTATCTTTTTGAAGATGATGAAAAGACTAAAGAAATTATGTCACAATATGAAGGCGATGTATTAGTCTGTGCACATACTCATATTCCATTTGCTAAAAAATATAATAATAAACTATTAATTAATGTTGGAAGTGTGGGAAAACCTAAAATAGGAAAACCAAATCCAACTTATGCACTTATTGAAATTAATGATAATGGTGAAGTTAAGGTTACATTTAAATATTTAGAATATGAATATAAAAGAATCATGAAAGATTGCACTATGCTAAACTTTCCTAATTCAATTACCTCTTCATACGAAACAGGAAAAGAATAACTTAACTTAGTTTAGTTAGTAGTTTGAAGTTAAGGATGAAACTCCTTAGGAGTTTCTAAAAAATATATTTTAAAGTCTACTTACGGAGATTTTATTCCTTAACTCTTAACTACTGACTCAAAACTACTAACTAAACACTTTTAACTACTAACTTTTAATGGTTCCTACAATTCTTAATTTGTTCAAAATATATTTTTCATCTTTATGACAAGTATTGAAATACTCTGTTAAATCCCTTCCAGCATATAATCCATAATGCCTACCATCGCGCCACTCTTTAATTGATGTCACATCATATACAGTTCCATCAATAACAACATAAGCTAAACTTCCATCACTTCCATCAAATTTAGCTATTTCATCCATTGTGTAATATCTCAATTCCTCTCTACTACTAAAATCATGCTTCTTCCCTGATTTTTTCTCCCTCTTTGTTTCTTGTTTAGTCGATTTTTTTTCTTCTTTTTCACACTTTTCCGTTTCTGATAACTCACTCTTAACTTTTTCTATTTTTTTATTTAATCCATCTATTTTCTTTTCTAAAATATCTATATTCTTTTCTGCTATATCTATTTTTGCTATTTTTTTTAATTTATTAGCCTCTTCATCCAAGTATTCACTTATTTCATCAAAAACATTCTGCATAACCTTAATAATGGTTTCAGCATATTCCTTAGGGTATGTTTGTAATAAATTCTTTAGTTTATTTATTTCACAATACTTTTGTTCTAAGAAATCTTTTTTAGCCATACTTTCCTCCAAAAACATTCTTTAAATATATATTATGAATTTAAGTTGCAAATGTTAGCAAAGTATTGTAAAATCGTATTAATAAAATTACAAACTTTTATTGACTATGATGAGAAGAGTAACTTTTGAAGGTAGTTTTAGCGAGTAAGGGATGGTGTAAGCCTTATACGAAATCAATAGTGAAGAACATCTCTGAGTTTCTAACTGAACTTTAAGTAAGTTTATTTACTTAAATATTAGGCTTAGACGGCTAAATGTCGTTATTAATTTACTAAGTGGCCTTTTTTAGGCAATTTGGGTGGTACCACGTAAGTAATTCCTTTCGTCCCATATATTTTGGGGATGAAGGGATTTTTTTATTGCTTTTATTTAATTTTGAAATAATAAATATTTTATTAACAGGAGGTTATTATGGAAAAAGTAGTTTTAGTAAAATCACTTTATAGAAACACATCAGAATACTTATCTAAAGAAGTAACAATTTCAGGTTGGATAAGAACTCTTAGAGCATCTAATGCTTTTGGATTTATCGAAGTAAATGACGGATCTTTCTTTAAAAATATTCAAGTTGTTTTTGATAACAAATTAGAAAACTTTAAAGACATTTCAAAGTTACCAATAAGTTCATCAATTAAAGTTATTGGTACATTAGTTGAAACTCCAGAAGCTAAACAACCATTTGAAATTCAAGCAAAAGAAGTTGTAATTGAAGGAATGTCAGACTCTGACTATCCATTACAAAAGAAAAGACATACTTTTGAATACTTAAGAACTATTGCACACTTAAGACCAAGAAGTAATGCTTTCTCTGCAGTATTTAGAGTTCGTTCTGTAGCCGCTTATGCTATCCACAAATTCTTCCAAGATCAAGGGTTTGTATATACAAACACACCAATCTTAACTGGAAGTGACTGTGAAGGTGCAGGTGAAATGTTTAAAGTTACTACTTTAGACTTTGACAATGTTCCAAGAACTGAAGATGGAAAAGTTGATTACAAAGAAGACTTCTTTGGTAAGGAAACTAACCTTACAGTTTCAGGACAATTAAATGCTGAAACTTTTGCTCTAGCATTTAGAAATGTTTATACTTTTGGTCCAACTTTTAGAGCTGAAAATTCAAATACAGCTAGACATGCTGCTGAGTTCTGGATGGTTGAACCTGAAATAGCATTTGCTGATTTACAAGATGATATGGAATTAGCAGAAGCAATGTTAAAATACGTAATTAAGTACGTTATGGATGAATGTCCTGAAGAAATGGCATTCTTCAACCAATTCGTTGAAAAAGGATTATTAGATAAGTTAAATCACATCGTAACTTCTGACTTCGGAAAGGTAACTTATACTGAAGCGGTTGAAATGTTAAAGAACTGTGGTAAAGCATTTGAATACCCAGTTGAATGGGGTGTAGACCTTCAAACTGAACATGAAAGATATTTAACTGAAGAAATATTTAAGAAACCAGTATTCGTTACTGACTATCCAAAAGACATTAAAGCTTTCTATATGAGACTTAATGATGATGGAAAGACTGTTGCAGCAACTGACTGTTTAGTTCCTGGAATAGGTGAAATCATCGGTGGTAGCCAAAGAGAAGAAAGACTTGATGTATTAAAAGCTAGAATGGCTGAATTAGGTCTTAATGAGGAAGATTACTGGTGGTATTTAGAGCTTAGAAAATATGGAGAAACTAAGCATGCTGGATTTGGTCTAGGATTTGAAAGATTAATAATGTACATCACTGGTATGTCAAATATCAGAGACGTTATTCCATTCCCAAGAACTACTGGTCAATCTGATTTCTAATATATTAGAGAACTACTGCATTTTTTAATGCAGTAGTTTTTTTAATTTTTTTCAAAAGTATGTATAGAACTTCTAATAACTGTACATAATTATAATGTAAATATAAAACCTGTAATATACAGGTTCCCATCCCCCCATTATTTAAAAAAAGCGCTTATGCGCTTTTTTTGTTTATAAGAAAATAAGGATATTAATCTTATAAAACATAAGTTAATATCCTTAAAAATTTTATCCTATAACTATTATATTGCCATATTCTAGACTTTTTTTTACATCAATTATACGTTGATTAGTCGAACCTTTAAATTTCAATTCTTCATTTCTATTCATTATTTCAAATCTACCATCAACTAATACATCTATATTATTCAATAACATTCTTATATTTTCATTTTTTTTCATAAGCTCTAAAAGCTTCTCAAAAGTATATCCTGTATAACACCATATATTTAAATTAGCTTTCTTAAATGCCTTTGCCATATAAGCAAAACTATGAGCTTGTTCTATAGGATCACCACCACTAAATGTTACTCCTTTTAACATAGGATTATCTAAAACATCCTTTATCAATTTATCCATATCCATAATTTCTCCACCATCAAAACTATGTGTTTCTGGATTAAAGCAACCTTCACACTTATGTTTACAGCCCTGGGCAAAAAACACTCTCCTCATTCCAGGTCCATTTACTAAACTTTCATAGGCTATTCCTGCTAACCTCACAGTTTTATTCATATTTAACTGACCTCCAAAAGCATTATGATTTTATGCTTTATCTAATTGCTAGCCATTGTAACACTCCAACCTATTCAGGTGGAAGATAACAACAGACATTCCTCTATACAATAAATTTTAACCTTAAAATAGAGTTAATACTCTATCTCAAACTAAGAATTTAATTTATAATAATTAATTAAACATCCTTTTAATATAATTTCTCGTTCATCATCAGTAAGTTCACCTAGTTTTAATTCAAGTTCTTTCATTGATTTATTAACAACATATGCTTTTATGGAATCTTTCTTTTCTTTAATTGCTTCTATTATATTAGGTACAAATAGATAATCCCCATTATCAAAACATATATCTTCTTTAAGAATAAAAGGAAGCATACCCCAGTTGATTAAATTTGAACGATATCTCTTTGTAGCATATTCCTTCGCTATATTAGCCCAACCACCTAATACCTTTTGACAAGATGCTGCTTGTTCACGAGCTGATCCATCACCAGGCTTAACTGCATAAATGGTACTTCCTATTCCAGTGTTTTTATAATTAACATCAGTAAACACCTCTCTAATTGAAGTAAATACAGAACCTAATTCATTAACAGCATCTATAGGCGATTCATTTGCTATTCTAGCTTTTTCAGCTTTTTGAATTTCCTTAGCTCTTCCAACATATTCTGGATCTTTACGAGATAACGTAAATTCTGCTAAACCTAATGGATTAGAACGATATGATGAAGTCTCTCCTGATGGAATAAGTTCATCAGTTGTAGTAACTGGATCATGAATCACAGAAACTACTTTTAATAATAAGTTATCAGTTAAAGCCGACATTGTTGGCCAATCTACTATATTAGGTCCAAATTTAATTTCTACTGATGGATCGGCTTTTCCAACTCCATCATAAACACGATTTTCATATATAGATTTATCAAAATAATATTTTGGTTTTGTAAAATTAACATCTATATCAGTTGCTGCCGTTAAATATCCTTTATTAGCTGCTGTTGCTGCAATAGATCTAGCATCCATTAATGCAACTGATGCAATTTGTCCATTAGTTATCTTTGACCCTTCTCTATTAGGGAAGTTTCTAGTTGAATGACGTATACTTAATCCATTATTTGCAGGAACATCTCCTGCACCAAAACAAGGCCCACAAAATGCAGTACGAACAGTAGCACCTGTAGCCATAATATCTGCAATTCTACCATTCTTAACAAGTTCCATAAATACCGGTTGAGATGCCGGATAAACACTTAATGAAAATTCATCACTACCTATTGAAGTACCTTTTAAAATATCTGCTGCATCACAAATATTTTCAAATCCTCCGCCTGCACATCCTGCAATTACTCCTTGCTCTACATAAAACTTACCATTATGAATTTTATCTCTTAATGTAAACCTAACTTTATTATCTAAGCTAATTCCAGCTTTCTTTTCAACATATGCTAATATATCATTAAGATTTGCATTTAATTCTTCAATGCTATAAACATTGCTTGGATGGAATGGCATAGCTATCATTGGTTTAATTTTAGCTAAATCAACATAAATCATTCCATCATAGTATGCTACAGTTCCAGGATTTAATTCTTTATATTCATTTACCCTTCCATGAATATCATAAAATTCCTTTATTGTATTATCAGTTTTCCATATAGATGATAAACATGTTGTTTCCGTAGTCATAACATCAATACCAATTCTAAAATCAGCACTTAAGTTATCAACTCCATCACCTACAAACTCCATTACCTTATTATTAACGTATCCATTGGCAAAAACTGCTCCAATTATAGCTAAAGCAACGTCTTGTGGACCAACTCCTTTTTGTGGTGAACCTGTTAAATATACTCCTACTACATCTGGCATATTAATATCATAAGTTTTACATAGTAATTGTTTAACTATTTCAGGGCCACCTTCTCCAATTGCCATGGTTCCTAAAGCACCATAACGAGTATGACTGTCAGAACCTAATATCATTTTCCCACATCCAGCTAACATTTCCCTTGCAAATTGATGTATTACAGCTTGATGGGGTGGTACATATATCCCACCATATTTCTTTGCACATGAAAGTCCAAACATATGGTCATCCTCATTTATTGTTCCTCCAACAGCACATAAGCTATTATGACAATTAGTCAAAGCATATGGAACCGGAAATTTTTCTAATCCTGATGCTCT
The DNA here is from genome assembly GCF_019734375.1 of Clostridium sp. K04. NCBI lineage: Bacteria > Bacillati > Bacillota > Clostridia > Eubacteriales > Clostridiaceae > Clostridium > Clostridium sp. K04. The sequence continues at coordinate 24,850 of NZ_JAASHD010000017.1, read as the reverse complement.
TGCTGTTTGAATTATTCCTACAAATGTAATATCATGAGATGCTAATTTATCAAATTTTATTTTTAATTTGTCCATATTTTCTGATGTATTATGTTCTTTTAAAATATTATAAGCAATAGTATTTTTTTTAGCATTTTCCTTGCTTGGATAATTATTTCCAAGTTTATTTGCCAATATTGAATTAACTTCGTTACAATCTTCTACAATCTCCCTATTATTAATAAGGTAAACTCCATTTGAAAATAATTTTATCATTTTTAATTCTCCTTATTTTTTTCTTTTCTTAATTGTTTATATTCTTTATAAAGTTTAACTAATTCCTTATCAAATAAGGTTCTCTTTAATCTAACAGAAGCAGCTCTTACCATTTCTAATACGCCTTGTGCTTCTTCATCATTTAACTCAATATTGTACTCTTTAAACTTATTAATTATGCCAGCTTTTCCAGAATGCTTTCCTATAACAATTTGTCTTTGTAATCCAACTACATCTGGATCAAAAGCTTCATAGTTTTTAGGATCTTTTATTGCACCATCTGCATGAATTCCAGACTCATGAGCAAACATATTCTCACCAACAATTGCTTTCCAAGAAGGTAAGATTCTACCCGAAGCTTGTGCCACATATTGAGACACTTCTCTAAACATCTTAGTATCTACATCAACTTTATATCCATAAACATATTCCAACGCCATTAATACCTCTTCCAATGCAGCATTTCCAGCCCTTTCTCCAAGCCCATTTACAGTTACGCCAACATGGCTTGCTCCACCTAAAATACCTGCTATTGCATTAGCCGTTGCCATTCCAAAATCATTATGTGTATGCATTTCTATATTGAAATTTGTTTTCTTATATAACTCTTCGATATCTGCTCTTAAAGAAAAAGGTTCTCTTATTCCAACAGTATCACAATATCTAAATCTATCAGCTCCTGCTTTTTTAGCTTCTTCAATAAATCTAACTAAAAATTCTTTGTCTGCTCTAGATGCATCTTCCCCATTTACAGATACATATAAACCATTCTTTTTAGCAAATTCAACTGATTTTATCATATTTTCTAATACCCATTCTCTTGAAGTCCTAAGTTTATGCTTTATATGAATATCAGAAACAGATACAGAAATTGCAACTGCATCTACTCCACAATCTATAGATTCTTCAATATCTGATATAACAGCCCTATTCCATGCCATTATACTTTTTCTATTATTATTTCTTTTAACAATTTGCTTAATTGCCTTTTTTTCATCTCCACCCATTGTAGGAATTCCAACTTCTAATTGATCTACCCCAAGATCACTTAGCATATCTGCAATAACAACCTTCTCTTCATTTGCAAAAACAACTCCAGCTGTTTGTTCCCCATCCCTAAGAGTAGTATCTACTATATAGATTTCCCTATTATCACTATCAAATCTAATAGCCATTTTTTTGCCCCCTTTAAATTTATATATAGTTAGATATAGTTGTATATAAAAAATAGGGGTTTTGCCCCAATTATTACAACTATATCTTTATTTTACCATTTTATCATATCCAAAATTTTTCCACAATGTTTTTTTCTAAAAATTGCAAGTTTTATATTTTTAAATTCATTTTAAAAGACTATTTTTACTCTTTTAATGATTGAAGTTTTAATTTTTGCAATTATTTTATCTTTTCTTTCATTTTATGTTAAATGCCTCTAAGGTTGCTACTATATTAATAGTATCCTTAAAGGCATTTATAAAGTGAATTCTTAGCTTAATATTGAGTTTTAACTGAGTATTAAGGTTAGAATTCGTTATCTAGGAAGCGTCAATTGTTATCTCTGCATAGATAGAAGTATTATAATGGCTAGTCACAACTAAATCACATTACATCATAGTTATTTTTATATCTTCCTGTATGTGATCTCCTATCTAACCTTTCCTCATACTTTCCAGGCCCAAACCTTTCATCCAAACTCAAATATCCTGTAACTCTTGATACCCCTTGAATATTTCTACTATTGCATTTTGGACATTTACTTAAATTGCTTTCAATACTTGTTCCACATTCTTTGCAATATCTAATATGAAAATTAATTCCTATATAACTTATATTAGTATTTGTATAAGCATATTTTATTATATCCATAATTACTTCAGGTGATGGAGAGTCATCTACTTCAATATAAGAAATATGACCTGCATTACAAAGCTTGTGATATGGAGCCTCAATATCTATTTTTTCTTTTATTGATATGTTATAACTTACAGGAATATGAAAACTATTTGTGTAGTAATCTTTATCTGTTACTCCTTTTATTACTCCATATACTTTTTTATCCTGCTTTATAAACTTTCCTGATAACCCTTCAGCTGGTGTTGCATAACAACTCCAATTAAGATGTGTCTCTTCAATTAATTTATCTGTATAATTTCTAATGAACTCAATTATTTCTACCCCTAACTTTCTAGCTTCTTTAGATTCTCCATGATGACATCCAATTAAAGCAGTTAAAGTTTCAGCAAGGCCTATAAATCCTATAGCCCATGTACCTTGTTTAAGAATTGGTTCAATAGAATCATCTTGTGACAATCCTTCCGAACCTTTCATTAATCCTTGACCTGCAACAAATGGCAAATCTTTAACTCTTAATTGCTTTAAAACGCCATATCTATGAAGCAATGCTTCTTTTGCTAAAATTAATCGTTCTTGTAATATTTCAAAAAATTTATCAATATTTTTATTAGCTTCTATCCCTATTCTAGGTAGGTTAATAGTTATTGGAGCTATATTACCTCTTCCTTTACATCCTGGCTCTCCATTAACATTTTTCATCAAATAAGTACGACATCCCATGGTTGCTGGAAGATATCCTTTATCATAATATTCCTTATTAAAATCAGCATCTATATTCATAAATGTTGGATTCATTCTTCTTGATGCAACCTCACAAGCAATCTTAAATAAATAGTAATATGGATCATTTGGCTCTCTATTAACGCCTTCTTTAACTCTAAATATTATATTAGGAAATATCGGTTGCTCTCCTTTTCCCAATCCCTTTTCATATTCTTTTAAAAAGATTTCACAAACTAATGCAGCATCTTTAGAATTTGGTATTCCTAAATTTATAGAAGAAAATGGAACCTGAGATCCTGCACGTGAATGCATAGTATTTAAATTATATACAACACCTTGCATAGCCTGATGGATTCTATACTTTAATTTTTCCTCTACTAAATTTTCAAATTCTTCTTCTTTAATTCCATATTGTATTAATTCTTTTCTTATTTCTTCTCTTGTTGGCTCAACAAATTGAGCCATATCATTATCAAAATCTGGATGAGACTGTCCCCCAAACATATCATTTTGAGTTGATTGCAATAATATACAAGACAATTCTGCTGCAGACTCTATACGTTTAGGTGGTTTTATAGTGCCGTATCCAGTATTAAACCCCTTGCTTAATACCTCTCCTGTAGGGATATGCAAACAATTTGTTGTTAAATTATACGAATCAAGATCATGGAAATAAACCTCTCCAACTTCATGAGCCTTTGCCAGATATTTAGGCATATTATAAAGATTATGCCATTTATTAGACTCAGAAGCTATTCTTAATAATTTAGAGCTGAAATTATTTCCAACATTCGCATTATCCCTATCTGTTTCAATGCCTATATTTTTAATAGCTTTCATCAAATCTGACTTTATATCTCTAACCCTAGTTCGCTCTCTCCTATAAGAAGAATATGCTCTTTGAATATTTATATGTCCGCTATCAATTAATGCTTTCTCTACTAAGTTTTGTACTTCTTCTACTGATACTTTTTCCTTTTTAGACTCTTCTATATACTGAATAACCCTTTGAATGCAAACTAGAACTTCACTTTCTCTTAATTGTTCCCCAACTTCATCGCTTGCTTTTTTTATTGCATTGCCAATTTTATCAGTATTAAATTTAACTTCTCTGCCATCTCTTTTTACCACATATAGCACTTTATTCGCCTCCTACACACAATATATTGTGTATATTTTAACTCTCATATACATTCTATCTCTTTTGGAATTATATGTAAATAGTTTTTAATTATATATATTTTTTAACTTTACCTAATAAATTTTTATGAAATTGTATAACCTTATCAATAGTGATAATATTACACTTATCACTATTGATAATATTATCTAATATGATATACTAAAAATATACAATAAATTATCGGAGGATTTTTTATATGCAAAAAATTGCTTTAATTACAGATAGCGCTTGCGATCTTGATTTAAATACATTAAGAGAAAATAACGTTAATTTATTACCACTTAGAATAATCTACTCTAGTGGTGATTATAGAGATAGAATAGATATTTCACCATCTGAAGTTTATGAGAACTTGGAAAAAGAAATTCCTACAACATCTTTGCCAAGTGCTAAGGAAACTGAAGAAATCTTAAATAAATTAGAAGAAGAAGGATATACACATGTTATTTGTATTTCTATTTCAAGCGGTCTTTCTGGAAGCTATAATGCTTTAAGATTAGCTTTAGAAGATCATCCTAAACTAACTTCTTTTGTTTATGACACAAAAATACTAGCTTATCCACAAGGAGAAATAGTTATAGAGGCTTCTAAGCTTATAAAAGAAGGTAAAAGTTTTGAAGAAATAGTAGAAGAACTTCCTAAAATTAGAGAAAGAGTTACTGGTTACTTTACAATTAGCACTTTAGAATATCTAAAAAAAGGTGGTAGAATAGGAAGACTTGCAGGAACTGTTGGTGAATTCTTAAATCTTAAACCTATAATAACTACTGACGAAAACGGAATTTACTATAACGTGGCTAAAGTAAGAGGTAGAAAACAATCTTTATCTAAAATGACTGAAATTTTAAAAGGTTATTTAGAAAAAGGAAAATGTGATGTAGCAGTTTTACATGCTGGCTGTGAAGAAGAAGCTACTAAATATATGGAATCTATAAAGTCATTACCAAATGTAGCTTCAATTAAAATCGCAGAAATAAGCCCTGCCCTTGGCGTGCATGGTGGGCCTGGATTAATGGGATTCTCTGTGAAAATGGAAAAATAAATAATGGGTGACTTTGATTTTAACAATCTAGAAGATATTAAAGCTGAGGAAAAAAGACTACATGATGAGTATAAAGCTAAGCTTGCTGAACTAAAAAAAGTACAAAAAGAAAAAGAAGCTGTTGGTCAGGTTTTTACAAAAGGCTTATTGCCCATCTATGTACTTCATATATTAAAATCTGGCCCTACAAATGGTAATGAAATCTCTACAAAAGTTTCAGAAAGAACCAATGGACTTTGGACTCCTAGTACCGGTGGAATATATCCTTTATTAAAAAAATTAGAGAAAGAAGGATTAGTAGTAGGAAAATGGGATGATCCAAAAAAGAAATTTCAAAAATTTTATTCATTAACTCCATTAGGTGAAAAGGAATTTGATAATAGAAAAAAATTGCTTAAACATAAAATTGAAGAATCTTTAAAAGTCTTTCAAATAGTTTATAAAGACTTATATTTATAAAAATACATCCAAGAATATTCTTGGATGTATTTTTATTATATTTTAGGGTAAACTAATAAAAATTTATTTAGGATGGTGTATTATCATGAAAGGAATGATATTAGATTATACAGGCAATGATGCCTTCATATTATTAGAGGATGATTCTGTTATAACTATGCCACTAACTTCATTTGAAACTATCATGCCCATAGGTACTAATATAAGTTTAACAAATTTATTTAATAAATCTTCTAATACAAATTATAAGTCCTCTCAAATGCTTAATAAGACCGTTGACTTTTTGTAAATTTATGGCTAAAATATATGTTATATAAAGTTGCTAGGGGTGCCCCAAGGCTGAGAGATGACTTTTTCATCAACCCTTTTAACCTGATCTGGATAATTCCAGCGTAGGAAAGCCATTATAGAATAAATTATGTATATTCTAATGCCTAGGTACCTCTTACGCAAATAAGGAGGTATTTTTTTATGTCAAATTTTCTAGCAACACTTGGAGAAAATTTCAAAACTATTTTTAGCAGTCCATTAACATTAATCACATTAATTGGCTGTGCAATTTTATTAATTGCTTTTATTAAATTTAAATCATTAAAATTTAATTCAAAGTTAATAGCGCGAATAGGACTAGCTATTGCTTTAGCATTTATCTTAGACATGATAAAGATTTATTCCCTACCTAATGGTGGTGGAAGCATTTCTTTAGGTAGTATGATTCCAATAATCATTATTTCATTTGTTTATGGTCCTTCTATTGGACTATTTACAGGTTTCCTTTTCGGATTATTCAAATTAATACTGGATCCATATATATTAAATCCTATTCAAGTATTATTTGATTATCCTTTACCATTTATGGCTGTTGGAGTTGCCGGATTCTTTAAAAATAAATACTTAGGCGCAAGCATCGGTATGCTACTACGCTTTATTTCACATTTTATTTCAGGCGTAGTTTTCTTTGGTTCATATGCCCCAGAAGGTATATCTCCAATTATTTACTCATTAAGCGTTAACGGTCTAGCAGTAGGTGGGGAATTAATGATTTGCTTAGTTTTACTTGCATTCTTACCTGTAGAAAGACTAGTTAAAATGCTTAAATCTAATATAGCAACAATTTAGTAGTTAATAATTTTAAGTTAATAATTAAAAAATAAAGTCTGCCTAGGCAGACTTTAAAATATATTATTAGAAACTCCCCAAGGAGTTTTATCCTAAAACTATTAACTATTAATTCTTAACTCCTATTACCATCCTTTAGGTTTACTTTCTAATACCTCTATATTCCATTCCTTAAATTCATTAACTGCAGAAACATAATATTTATCTTCTGTATTTTCTTTTTTATTTTTTACAGTAATTAATGTTTTAAAATTGCTACTATCATACCCTCTATTTTTTACAGTAATAACCATATCAAAATCTGCTTCGTTATTTTTCACTAACTCAACATTTGGAATAATTTGTTTAGCTTTATCTAAAAAACTAATTATATCAGTAGAAAACACATATTTTAAACAATCAATATCTCCACTTATGTTTACTCCTACCTTATAATCATTTATATTTTCTGTTTTACTTACTTGTTGTAATATTTCTAAAATAGATTGATAATAAATATAATCAAAATCTCTAGGTTTTCTTATAAAAGATAAATTTTTAATTATTACTTCATCTAATCTTTTAGAAACTGAAAATGTATTACCATCATTATAAAAATTCCCATCTTCTGTTCCAACAACATAATAAAATTCTTTAACTTCATCACCTAAATCAAATTCAAACTTATAATCTGGATCTAAACTAGACTTATTTTCGCTTATCTTTGCCCTAGATAATATATTATAAATATCTCTAATGGCACTTGTTTCCGTTACTATAAATTTAAATCCTGTATCTCTTGTACTTTGTATACTAATTTGTTCTATATCACTTGAATTTAAATACTCGAAATAATCATTCTTCAATCCAAGTTTTTTTTCAACATTTTCTATAATTGTACACCCTGAAAAACCAAGTACAAACATTATTAAAAATGAACTTAAAATATATTTTTTTAATGCTCTTAACATTTGTATCTCCTTTTAATTTGTTAATTAAAATAATAGGAGAAGCATATGCTTCCCCTAATAAAGATAATTATAATACTTTATTCCAATATTAGCAATTTAATTTATTATATTAACCTTCAAATAAAATTTAGATATAATATCTAAGCACTATGTTCTTCATTATTGCATTGGGACAACAACTGTTGAATTTTTGAAATCATAAAACATTAACCAACAGCCCTCACTACGTCCTCCATTAGTATTTACCCAAGTTACAAAACCTGTTCTTCCATCGTAAGGCTGTTCATCCTTATCTTTCTTTCCTGGCACTCCATAAATAATATGTTTTAGGTTTCCTCTTGAATCGCACTTATATCCAAGCATAAAATATCCATATTTTTTAATGTATGGATAATAATTTAACATTGGATAATAAGCTAATGTATACTTATTATAATTAGACATATTACACATTTCATGTAAATCATGAATAGGTATTCTGTACCACTTCGTATACTTTAACTCATCTATGCTATTATAATCTCTTTCAAATCCATCAACTATTGATTCAAAATACTCTCCTATGCTTCCTCTTATCTTTCCATTTATCGGATCAAACTCTTTATTAGCTTCAATTTCTTCTTCATAATCTTCGAACTTACCCCTTAAGTTTTCCCTTGGTGTAATTTCTTCTATTATTTCATTTAAAGCCTCTTGTTTTACTTCGTGTACTTCTTGTACTTCTTGAACTTCTTGTATTTTAATTTCTTCTTTTGATTTTTCTTCTACTTTTTCTCTATCAACCTTTTCTTCAGTAGCTTTTTCTTCTACCTTAGAATCTTTAACTTCATTACTAGTAGATTTACTTTGGTTCTTCTTTAATTCTGGTTTTCTTTGTTCTTTCTTAGAATCCTTATCTGAAACTGATTTTATTACTCTAACATCTTTAGCTTTAACAATAATATAACTCTTCCAATTATCGCTAGGTTGTTGTCCATTTAAAAATCCGCACATCACAAAAATTGGAGTATTATTATTCATTTTAGCTATAGCAGTTCCACAAATCTTATCAAATTCTAAGTTTAACCCAGCAATATTTGATACATTATATTCCTTTGTTGCTTCACCTTTACCACTATCACTCACGTCTAAAGGACCCAAATTTACTATTTGCTTTGTATCCTTTTTACAACAAATAAGTAACATGTAGTATTTATCATCATCCTTTTTAAGATTTTGAGCATAGAAAGAAATTTTACATTTATCTCCTTTTGCTTCTATCTTAGAATATCCAGATAATGTCTTATCATCAGAGTTTGCATATCCTCGTTCGTCCTCCTGCAAAATTACGAAGTTTCTATACAATCTACTATTACTTGCCATTCTCTAGAACCCCCACTTTATATTAATTCCATATATTATATGTTCAACATTATAAAATATGTTATTATTTTTAAGTGGCTTACTTAATGACTTTATAGAATTTATAATTTAAAACAACTCAGTTCTTATAAAATTTCATTAATACAGTTTGCAAGATTAGCAAATTCTTGGATAGATAATGTTTCTCCTCTTCTCTTAGGATTAACTCCAGCTTTTTCAAAAGCTTCTTCAAGCTTTTCCTTTGCTGGTCCAATACTCTTAACGCCATTCCATAAAGTTTTTCTTCTCATATTAAAAGAACTTCTTATTATATCAAAGAACAATTTTTCATTTTCAACTTTAACTTTTGGCTCACTAAGCTTATCTAATCTAATAACTATTGAATCAACCTTTGGTCTAGGTATAAAACAACTTGGTGGTACTTTTCTTACTATACTTGTATTACAGTAATATTGAACAAGTAGAGACAGTGCACCATAATCTTTATTCCCAGGCTCTGCATTCATTCTCTCTGCAACTTCTTTTTGAATCATTATTGTTAATGATTTAAAATTGTACCCATCCTTAAGTAATTTTACTATTATAGGTGTTGTAACATAATAAGGCAAGTTTGCAACTAGCTTTACACTCTTTTCATCACCTATTACTTCATTAAAATCAACCTTTAATGCATCATTATGTATAAGTGTAAAATTAGGATTAGCTCCTAATTCTTGTTCTAATATTGGTATTAAATCATTATCTAATTCTATTGCAACTACTTTTTTAGCTTTCTTTAATAATTGAGCAGTTAATGTACCTACTCCTGGTCCTATTTCTATTACTAAATCTTCTCCATCAACTTCAGCTCCTGAAACTATATCTCTAGGCACCGAATCATCAATTAGAAAGTTTTGACCTAAACTTTTAGAAAACTTAAAATTATATTTTTTAACCAGCTCAGCTGTTTTTACATCTTTTATATCCATTTATTTCTCCTTCTCTAGTTCCGCATCTACATATTTAATAGCTTCTATAAATTCTTCTTTAGTTATTCCATAATTATTTAATCTTGATAACATTTGATTTGCATTTCCATAACCAATTCCCAACTTATTTCCAAGTTTTATTCTTCTAGCTTTTGCATTAGGATCACCATTTAATCTAAAATAAAACATATCTTGAGCATCAAATGTTTCAGCCTTTTCTTCTAATGTTACTTTTGCCCTATTTAAAGCTTCGATAATAACTTCTGGACTAGCATTTTCTACTCCTATATCATCATCCTTAATTCCATCTTCTTGTGCAATATATGCATGCTTTATTCCAGGTACTCTTTTTGCTATTATCTTTCTTATTTTTTCACCAGCAAAATCAGGATCCGTTAATACTATTACGCCTTTTCTTTTTTGTGCTTCTTTAATTCTAGCAATAACTTTAGCATTTATTCCAAAACCACCAGTGGCAATCATTTCTGCATTAACAGCTTTTTTTACAGCTGCGATGTCATCTTTTCCCTCAACTACTATAACCTCTTTAATCAAAAGAATCTCTTCCTTTCCTTTATTATCTCTTATTAATTTATCCTTATATTCATATAATGTCAAACCTTTGTAAATTTATATTTATTATTCTAAATAAATTTTATACTATATTTTTAGAAATATTAAAGGAGGCTAGTCCAATAACTAACCTCCTTTATTATTACCATTCTCCAGGATATGCTAAAATATATACTGGAACGTTATATTTTCTTCCCCATGTTCTACATTCAGATTCTGAATTAAGGAACACATCGATTATTTTTCCTTTAATTAAACCACCTGTATCCGCTGCAATAGCTTTACCATAATTTTCTACGTAAACTAAACTTCCTAATGGAATTACTCTTGGATCAACTGCTATTGTGCTTATTCCACCTGGATTATAACTTGGCACAGTTCCTGTCGCAGTAATAGTATCTCCTGCATATGCAGTAGATTCACAATAAATTAAATCCTTATATTCCATTTCTCCATCTCTGCTAGCAAATACCCTTCTGGTACCTTGTACTATAATTTCATTTACAGGCTCTTTAATAACCTTTGATTGAACTACTTCCCTAGATACTTCCTTGCCATCTTTTTTTATAACCTTATAAGTTATTTCTTTTTGACCAGCTTCACCTGCTTGTCTAACGTCCTCAGTGTTTATATCTAAACTTTCGTCCTCTTCCACTATTGTTTCATAATCAATATCTTCAGTGGCTACTTCATTTGTTACTTCAACCTTAACTAATTGAATCGTGAGATTATCTGATATTTTAGTATCTAACGAAGGTGTTATTTCATCTAATCCTTCATTAAATTCAATTCCTTCAGCATTAAGTTCATCACTTTCAGCTTCAAGCATATCTTTTACAGTATCTTCAGCAGTTTTTATAACAATAGTTTTGCTACCAACTACCATTTCAATTTCTACAGCTCTCTTAATGTTAATAATATCCTTTGATGAAATTTTTTCATCTAAAGCTGGTTGTACTTTGTCCTTAGGAGCAATTTCTATCTCCTTCTCTGCAAGTACGTCTTTAACAGTCCCTTTATATGTTATAAATGTTTCTTCTTTTCCGTCAACGATTATTGTTATGTTTTTTCTCATACATGCAAGTGTTACTATTAATGTAACTAATACAACACCTACAGTACCTGTAATTATTTTTGCCTTAGGACTATTAGTAAAATTGTTTCTTAAGTTTTTCTTCCATTTTTCAACCATCTACATTTAACCTCCTCTGGCAAGAGCGACCATTGAATTATATAAATAATTCATGTTTTTGTCAAATTTCCCACCCTACCCTTAATAAAACCTGTTTTTTTAAGTGTAATAAATACACCTTTAATAATTAATTTGAATAAAAATAAATAATGGCATTTTGCTTTTTGAAGTTTGTAGATACTGTTTATAAATTTTTAGAAAAATTTTACAATTGTTAATATTTATTTTACTTTATTTCTTATTATGAATCAAGCGATAGAAATTGTCATTTACAGCCAAATTAACCTCTTTTGAAGAAATTTCCTTTATCTCGGCTATTTTTTCTATTATATATCGTATATAGTCCGATTTATTCCTTTTTCCTCTATTTGGCACAGGAGCCATATAAGGACAATCAGTTTCAACTAATAATCTATCTAATGGAATTCCTTCAACTACTTCACATATTTTTCTAGCATTTTTAAATGTTACAACACCTGTAATTCCTATATAATATCCTAACTTTACACATTCTTTTGCAAATTCAAGACTTCCAGAAAAACAATGAACTGTACCTATTACCTTTGGAAACTCTTTCATTATCTCTAATGTATCAGCATGAGCATCTCTATCATGAATAACTACTGGTAAATTTAATTCTTCTGCTAATTTCATTTGCTCTCTAAATACTCTTTTTTGTATATCTCTAGGAGGATTTTCTTCCCAATAATAATCTAGCCCTATTTCTCCAATAGCTAAAATCTTTTTATTATTTGTTGCTAATTCAATTATCTCTTTTCTTACATCATCATTATAGTCATTTGCATCACTTGGATGAATTCCTAAAGCTCCATATATAAAATCATAATTTATCGTTAAATCATTAGTAGTTTTTAAGCTTGCTTTAGAACATGCGCAATTCAAAATCCCTACTACTCCTTCTCTTTTAATTTGTTCAAAGACAGCTTCTCTATCTTCATTAAAAGCTTCATCATCATAATGTGAATGTGTGTCAAATATTTCATATTTAAATTCCATACTTAATTCTCCCTTAAAAATATAATTCTATTGTTTATTATACCAAAATAAAGTAAAAAAACTCAGCTAATACTGAGTTTCTTCTTATTCAATAATATTTAATTATCTAAAAATGAAAATAAAAACTTCCTTTAAAATTTATATACTCTATTTCAATCTTAGTAGCATACCCATTATCAGATACAAATACATCATTAAATTTTTTAGAATTTATTGGTTCAGACTCTGATAGTAAATTTCCCTGAGAATCATATAATCTAATTATTACTTCTCCATTTTTTCTCGTTCCAGAATAATCTACAGATCTGATTCCAGCACGTAAATTGTAAGTTCTTATATCTGTATATTCTACTTCATAATCAGAACCAATATATCCCCTTTCATCTGCATCATTACTTGTTACTATCTCATTTTTACTACTACTAAAAACTTCTCCATTAAATGAGTATGTTATAACACCTAGAAAAGAAATTACTATTAACAAAGCTAATATAGTAATAGTAATTACTATAGCAATCATTACCTTTTTATTTGATTTCTTACTAGCTTTTGATTCTTTTATTTCATCTGGAAGTTCTGTTGTACAATGAGGGCAATAATTCCATCCACTTTCAACTTTTTGTCCACAGCTTGGACAAAAGAATCCACATTTCATTCCACAGTATGGGCATGAATTTATATTATGTGGAATTTCCTTTCCACAATTATTACATTTGCTTTTATCACTTCTTGTTACAAGTGCATAAACTATTAATCCAATAGGAAAAGCTATTATTGCCGCAATAGTCCATAACCACCAATATTCTTCTCCCTTTTTTCTAGAATCTATAGCAACCCAAACAGCTTGCCATATAAATGCTGCAAATATTATTAATATAAATAATAATGTCAATATCATAGCTATAATCATCTAAACTCCCCCTTTAAGTAAATTCAACCATAAAACTTTCTCTAATTTATTTTTTATTAAGAATAGTTAATATTTTCTTCAGAAATTTGACACCTAAATGACACAATTAAAGTTTATTATAATAACTGTAAAGTAGTTAAAGCATTATTATTTACCCCTAAAACCATCTTGTAAAGTTGGTTTCCTAGAGTTATTCGTCCCCCAAATGAAATAACTCTAGGTTTTTTTTGTTAATTTTTCTTTTCTTTTAATCTAGCTACTTCTTCACTAACTCTTTTTTTATCAATTTTATTAAAAAGAACTTCACATTCTTTAATTAATCCTTCTTTTTTTTCAGTAAAGCTCCAAATACTTTCATTTAATCCTATTGATACTTTTATTTTTTCACAAGTTCCTGGCATAAATGGATATAATAAATTTGATAAATTAACTATAATTTGAATACAATTATAAGTGACATCTTTACATTTAGCAGAATCACTACTTAATAAATCCCAAACCTTACTATTATCAAAATATTTATTTCCCTTTTTGCATAAATTCATTATGTCATTTAAACTATCTCTAAAATGACCTTCTTCGATTTTATCACCTATATCAAAATATAAATTCAAAATTTCATTTTTTAACTTTTCATCCATCTTTCCATTAGGTACTCTATTAGCATAATTTTTCCTAGAAAATAATAAAACCTTATTAACAAAATTATTTAGTTCTCCTACTAACTCATTATTATGTATATTTATATATTCTCTCCAAGTAAAATCAGTATCTTTATCTTCTGGTGAATTTAATGATAAATAGTATCTGAAACTATCAGCATTATATTTTTTACATATGTAATCTGCCCAAAGAGCCCAATTTTTAACTGCTGAAAAAGGCTTACTTTCAAGTTTTAGATGTTCTCCTGATATTATTCTCAAATTAGGATTTTTTATGCCAAGTCCTGCTAAAATTGCTGGGAATATTACAGTATGAAAAGGTATATTATCTTTTCCGTGAATAAAATAAACTCTTGAATCTTCACCTTCCCAATATTCTTTATAATCCTCGCCTCTTTCTTCAAGACATTTCATACTAGCTGTTAAATATCCCATAACCGCTTCTATCCAAACGAATATTTTTTTATCTTCATAACCTTCTAATGGAACATCAACACCCCAATCAAAATCTCTAGTTACTGCCCTATCTCTTAGTCCTTCATCTAAATATCTTTTTAGTATCTTCTTTGCATTTTCTCTCCATCCATCTTGATTTATATATAATCTTTTAACATCATTCTCGAATTTTGATAAGCTAAAAAATAAATGTTTAGTTTCTTTTAAAACTGGCTCAGAATCACAGAATTTGCATCTTATATCTATTAATTCACTACTTTCAAATTCACCATTACAATTTTCACAACCATCACCAGTTGCTTCTTCTCCGCAAATTGGGCATTTTCCTATAATATATCTATCAGCTAAATATTCATTACATTTTTCACAATAAGTTTGTTCTACATTCTTTTCATATATAAAACCCTTTTTATATAATTCTAATATGAAATACTTAACCTTTTCTTCATGATACTCTGAATGAGTTTTTGCAAAAATATCAAAAGAAAACCCTAATGATTTAAAGCATTTTTTAAACTCTTCATGATATTTTTCTACAGCTTCTAATGGTGTTATTCCTTCTTCTTTTGCCTTCATTGTTACAGGAGTACCATGACAGTCTGTTCCAGAAAGAAAAACAACCTCATCCCCCATCATCCTATGATACCTAGCTAAAATATCTCCCGGTAACAAAACTGCAATTCTTCCCAAATGTAAAGGTCCATTAGCATAAGGCCATGCATTACCTATAATAATATTCATTAAAAAACCCCCTTTTATTTAGTTAATAGTTTTGAGTTATAGTAAAAAGGTCAGCAAAGCTGACCTTTTTTTCATTTCCTAAAATCCGCTTATGCCAACTTTATTCCTTAACTTATCACTTGTCACTCACTACTTTAATGAAACACCTACTCATTAACACTCGTAGGTGTAAGTTCAGTTAACTAAATCAAATATTTAGAACTTCACTTATCTAACAACGCTTCCTGTTGGTAATTCACCTGGATTTACTAACTTTAATACGCTATCATCATCTGTAGCTGCTGCTAATATCATTCCTTGTGATAATTCACCTCTTAAAGTAACAGGTTTTAAATTAGCAACTAAAACTACATATTTACCAACTAATTCTTCTGGTTTATAGTGCATTGCTATTCCTGAAATAACCTGTCTTTCTTCTCCATTTAAATCAACCTTTAATTTTAATAATTTTTTAGCTTTTTTAACTGGTTCACATTCTAAAACTTTAACTACTCTTAAATCTATTTTTTCAAAATCCTCAATAGTTATTTCTTCTTTAATTGGTTGCATTTTATATTCTTCTTTTGGCTTGTTAGCTTCTAATTGAGCTAATCTCATAGCTTCTAATTCTTCTAAAGTCTTAGCTACATCTATTCTTGGGAATAAAGCTTCACCTTTTTTAACTTCAGTTCCTGGTGTTGTTCCATCAAATCCTGATAATGAATCCCAAGTTGTTGTAGTAATATTTAATTGAGCATTAATTTTTTCACTTGTACTTGGTAAGAATGATGATAATAATACAGATGCAAATCTTAAGCTTTCAGCTAAATTATATAAAACTGTACCTAGTCTTTCTTTCTTTTCTTCATCCTTTGCAAGTATCCAAGGAGTTGTTTCATCTATATATTTGTTTGCTCTTCCTATAAGTTCAAATACATTTTCTAATGCTTCTGGAATTCTTAAATTATCAATTGCTTTTGTTACTTTAATTGGAGTTTCTATAGCTAAGCTAATTAATTCATTATCAATCTCTTCTTTAGCTGTTGGTGCTGGAATTACTCCATCAAAATACTTTTCAATCATTGCAACCGTTCTTGATAATAAGTTACCAAGGTCATTACAAAGATCCGAATTAATCTTCTTTATAAATATTTCATTATTAAATAATCCGTCTGCTCCAAATGGAATTTCTCTTAATAAATAATATCTAACTGCGTCAACGCCAAATTTATCAACTAAAACTACTGGATCAACAACATTTCCTTTAGATTTTGACATCTTTCCACCATCTACAAGTAACCATCCATGCCCAAATACTTGCTTTGGTAACTCTTCACCTAAAGCCATTAGCATAATTGGCCAGTAAATAGTATGGAATCTTAAGATATCTTTACCTATTAAATGAACGTCTGCAGGCCAGTACTTCTTATATAATTCATCATTTTCACTTCCATATCCTAAAGCAGATATATAGTTAGATAATGCATCTATCCAAACATAAACTACATGTTTTTCATCAAAAGTAACTGGAACTCCCCAGTTAAAGCTTGTTCTTGATACACAAAGATCTTGTAAACCTGGCTTTAAGAAGTTATTAACCATTTCATTTTTTCTTGATTCTGGTTGAATAAACTCTGGGTGCTCATCAATATATTTCATTAATCTATCAGCATATTTGCTCATTTTAAAGAAATAAGCTTCTTCTTTTGATTTTTCAACTGGTCTTCCACAGTCTGGACAATTTCCATTAACTAATTGTGTTTCTGTCCAGAAAGATTCACATGGAGTACAGTATAATCCTTCATAAGAAGATTTATATATATCACCTTGGTCATATAATTTCTTAAATATTTTTTGAACTGTTTTCTTATGATAATCATCAGTAGTTCTGATAAATTTATCATAGCTTATGTCCATCATACTCCATAACTCTTTAATTCCAGCAACTATTTCATCAACATGCTCTTTAGGAGTTATTCCCTTTTCTTCTGCTATTCTTTGAATTTTTTGACCATGTTCATCTGTTCCTGTTAAGAACATTACGTCATATCCATTTAATCTCTTAAATCTAGCTAAAGCATCCGCTGCTACTGTTGTATAAGTATTACCGATGTGTAACTTAGTAGATGGATAATAAATTGGCGTAGTTATATAATATGGTTTTTTAGTCATATTACTTCCTCCTCTTTTTTGTTAACAATTTATTGCTAAAAGTTATAGCTTAAAATAATAGAATCATTAATTTTAATTACTAACTAAAAACTCTAACTCCTAACTAAAAAATGCCTCTATATAGGCTTTTATACCCATATAGAGGCGTTATATACGCGTTACCACTCTATTTCATATTTATTTCACAATAAATATCTCATTAGGTGACTATCATCACCTTGCAATATAACGGTTGCTCCCGTATTACCCTAACTTTTTCAAGCTCAGATAATCAGCTCCAAGACCATCTTCATAAAGTTCAGTAACACTAGCTCTCACCCATTCTAGCTCTCTTTAGATACATTCCTTAACTACTCTTCTCTTCTATGCATTTATTAATTTTATAATATGCTAAAATGTAAAAACTGTCAAACCTATTCTATTTATTTTTAAACTTCTTTTTTATTATGCCCTCTATTATCATAAAATTTACACATATCACAATAAATAATATGAAAATAATAGTAATTATATTAATATCAAATAATAATCTTGCTATTATTATAATTGTAAATAATAACGTTCCTGTTGTACTAAAAACCTTACTAGCAACCTTATTTCCATACTCCCATTCTAAATTACTATTTTTTGCACTTCCAAATTTATATCCCCTACTCACATCAGGATATTTCGAATATTTATTTTCAAAATACCATCCACATGCCCATAATATTATTGGAACTATTTCTAAAATAACAAGTATAATAAAATCCATTTTATCCCCACTTTACTATATATTCTTAAAAATAATTATAAATCATTTTTTATTATAAAGTATGAATAATATATAAATTTATCTATAAAAATATAATTTTTAACATTTTTTGATTTTAATAAAAAATATAATATTAAATAGTGAAATTTGACTATTTCTTAGATATAATATCTAAAGGGATAGGAGGCTTAATTATGGAAAAATTTCAATTTCCTAAGGTTGGACTTAGAACAATAAAATCAGGTATAGCTGTTTTTCTATGTTTGTTACTTTTGCCTAACGAACCTTTTTTTGCTTGCCTTACTGCAGTAATTTGTTTACAAGATACTGTTTATAACTCAATTCATATGGGTATAAATAGAGGTGCAGGTACTATATTAGGTGCTAGTTTTGGCTTAATATTTTTATTCTTATTTAGATCATTAGAAAATCATATATCTAATACTTACATATCAAAACCACTTATATACTTAATTATTGCTATAGGTATTATCTTAATGATTTATCTATGCAATATTCTAAAAAGGCCAGGTGCTATAAATATAACATGTATTGCATTCCTAGGTGTTACTACAGCTCATGCTTATAGTGATCCCTTATTTTATGCAACTAACAGAATAATAGAAACATTGCTTGGAATAGTAATTTCAATATTAGTTAATAAACTTATAACACCACCACCACATAAATAATTGGAATTTTATAATAAAAAAATTTAAATATAAGTGTATCTACATTATAGATTAAAACTATCAAAAAAGGGTTATGCTTCTGCATAACCCTTCTAATATATAGCCCTCTTTATTTATTTTTCTTATTGCTTAAGCTTCTTCAACCTTCTTACCGAATATTTGTACTCCTACATATAATGCTATTAATGAAATTGGCAATACTATATATATTGGAACTCCAAATCCCGATGGAATATATCCAAATAATATAGTTACTGCTGCAACAAATAGCGAATACCATATTTGTGTCTTAACATGTTCAATATGATTGCATCCAGCTCCCATTGAAGAAAGTATTGTTGTATCTGATATTGGTGAACAGTGATCGCCAAAGATAGCTCCTGTTAATACCGCACTTGTACAAACTACTACAAATGACATATCTGGATTAATTGAATATGCTAATGGAATTGCAAGTGGCATTAATATACTCATTGTTCCATATGCAGTTCCTGTAGAGAATGAAATTACTGCCCCTAAAATAAATATTAAACTTGGTAATAAGAATGCTGGTATTGCCCCTTTTAATACTTCAACTAAATAATATGCAGTTCCAAGTTCTTTAATTACTGATCCTAATGACCAAGCTAATATTAATATAACTCCAGTTATTATTAACCCTTTCATTCCATCAACCCAAACTTCAATAGCTTCACTTAAAGTAAATATTTTCTTACAAACTCCCATTAAAATAGCAACTATTGAAGCAAATAATGCTGATTGGAATAATGCTACAGAAGCATCTGAAGCAGCAAATGCTTCCATTATGCCTTTAAATGAAAATGGTGAATTAATCATAATTTCTTGAGTTGCAGATGGATCTCCACCAATTATTGCACTATATCCACTATAATAAAATGCTACTAATGCAGAAATTATTAATGCTCCTATTGGAATAATTGCATTCCATATACTAAGCTTAACACCTTCTTTTGGCTCTAATTCATCCATTTGAGCTGTTGCTTCAACTGCAACCTCATCTTTAATATTCTTATCTCTGTTTCTTGCCGCAATCTCAGCTTTTCTCATTGGCCCAAATTCTTTTAAAGTTAAAGCCGTTATCACTATAAATGCCAATATCAATATGTTATAGAATCTATAAGGTATTGTTTGAAGAAATACTCCAAAACCACTTGCCTCTACACCTATTGAACTAAATCCTTCACCAATTAAACTTACTTCTAATCCAATCCAAGTAGAAATAATAGCTAGCCCAGCCACTGGTGCTGCTGTAGCATCTATAATAAAAGCCAATCTTTCTCTTGATATCTTCATTTTATCAGCTACTGGTCTCATTATTGGTCCAACTATTAGTGAATTTGCATAATCATCAAAGAAAACACATAAACCTAAAAGCCAAGTTGTCATTTGTGTACTTTTTACCGTCTTAGCCTTTTTAGCTAAAGCCTCTGCTATAGCCTTTGCTCCTCCCATTTTTGCAACTAAATTAATTACTCCCCCAATTGCAAGCACTTGAAGAACTATCCCAGCATTCCACGGATCTGCTAATGAATTCAAAGCTCTATTTACAAAATCTAAGAACGCTTGTATAAATGCCCCAAATACATTATGTCCTGCCAAACTAATTAAAAAGCTTCCTGATAAAATACCTATAAACAATGAAATAACAACATTTTTTGTTATAAAAGCTAATATTATTGCAACTAATGGTGGTAGTAATGTCCATAGCCCAAACTTATTTGCATTCACCGCCGGTTCAACTTCTGCTGCAAATACAACTGACGTTGAAAAAATAAATACTAGCATTGTAAGTAATAATACTTTGTAACTTCTTTTCACTTCTTTTTCCCCCTTATTTTATATAAAAGCGAATAATAAGGGCACCCCAAACTAACAATAAAAAAAGACCTTGAGTTAACACTCAAGGCCTTGTATGTACTAAAAAATTATAAAACTACAAGTCTTAAATGATAGCTCACCACAAAATACTTTGTGACAGTAATACATATATTCTATGTATTCCCAGCTATACAACCCTAAAGCATTAGTTGTACGCTTCGGCGATTGCTCCTTTCTTATTGAATCACAGTGCTTTCCTCATCAATAATACTATTAACTTTCGCGCCTCTACCCTAGTTTATTCACTTTTGTTATTTATAAATTGATTATATAATCAATTTATTGCATTTGCAATACCATTTTATAACTTTTTATACATATTATTTTCCATTTTTACTCATAAAGTTTTCAATCTCTTCCACAGTCTTTATAATATCACTAGATAAATTAATAACGCCATCTTCTGTAACAAGGATATCATCTTCAATTCTAATTCCTATTCCTTCTTCGGCGATATATATTCCTGGTTCAACAGTAAATACAACTCCTGGCTCAAAAATAATATCTCTATGCGGAGTTTCAATATCATGTGTATCCATACCTAAACTATGACCTATACTATGATAGTAGTACTTTCTTACTTCACTTTTATCTTTAATTAATCCAAGCTTTATACATTCTTCTGAAATTAGCTCTGTAGCTTTTTCATTTACATCCTTATATTTCATACCTGGCTTAATTAAGTTGATAATCTCTTCATTTACCCTTAAAACAGCATTATAAACTTCTTTTTGTCTTTCAGTGAATTTACCATTAACAGGGAATGTTCTTGATATATCTGCGTTATAACAATTATATTCAGCCCCTAAATCAAAAAGAATTAAATCATTTTCTTTAAGCTCACAATTATTATCAACATAATGTAATGTTGTAGCATTTTCTCCTGCGGCAGCTATTGTTGTAAAAGCTAGCCCTGTTGCACCTTTAACCTTACAATTAAAATCAAAATATGCTTCTAATTCATATTCCTTCATTCCAACACGAGCTTCAGACATTAATTTTTCAATTCCGCTTTTTGTTATTTCAATAGCTTTTTTTATTTTATCTACTTCTTCTTGTGATTTTTTTAATCTTAATTCACCAATTTTACTATAAACATTATTTATTCTAACTTGTGGATACTTAGTTGTTATTTCATTGGCAAATCTATGTGAAATAGTTCCTTCTCTGTTTGCACTCATTCTTTCTAAATCTAAATAAAGATTTATTTCTTCCTTCATAGTAATCATTCCATGGATGTCTCCGTCAAACTGGCTCTTGAATTTAACTTCATCTACAGCCGCAATCTCTTCAGCTTCTTCTTTACGTATGCTTTTACCTACCCATTTTTCCATCTCTAGATCAATGTCTTTTATATAAAGTTTAGAAGATTTTACTCCATTAATTTTTGTCATAACTAATATATGATCTTCTTCTTTTATTCCTGTTAAATAATAAAAATTTCTATTTGGTGTAAAAGGATAAGTTTGATCTCCTGTCTTCTGAATTGCCTTTCCTGCAAATAAAATCACAATTGAATTATCCTTAATTTTATCTAAAAGATTATCTCTATTAAATTTATAAATATTTTTATTCATAGCCCTATCTCCTTGCAAATAATATTTTGTCATTTAGTTTTATTACTCTGCTGCTAATAACTTAACGCTTCTAACATTAGGTAAAGAATTTAACCTTGCAGCTAATTGACTTATACTTTTCTCCATATGCGAAATATCAATAGTAACAGTTACATTAGCTGATAAGTTTATAGGAATATCTTGGTTTATAGTTAATATGTTTCCCTTATAAAAAGCAATACAATCTAATACTTTAGATAATGTTCCTGACTTATGTGTCATTAAGATTATTAAAGTTACCTTTTTTGACTGCATATCTTGTCCCATTGGAAATACATCATCTTTATATTTATAGTATGTACTTCTACTAATACCTACTAATTTTATAGCCTCACTTATATCCTTTGCATTCCCAAGTTCAATATTCTCTTTTACTTCAATTACCTTTTTAAATATCTCTGGTAATGATCTTTCATTTACAATGTAAAATCTATCTTCCCCCATAATCATTCTCCATTCGATTTATTTTATTAATATTATACAACCAAAATTTTTACAACGCACTATAAATTTTACATTCAAAAAATTATTTACCTTTATATTAATTTACAAATTTCACCTTTTTAAATTTTAATAATGATGAAAATTAAGAATATTACTTAAAAGAATAATATAAATTCTTAATGAAAATCATACTAATTTCTGAAAATAATATCCTTAACTTTTCAGTATTAACTCATAATTAAAGAATAAGTACTTTAACCATTAATATTGCCATTATAATAGCAGACATATCTGCCATTATAGCTGCCCAAACAGTATGACGTGTTTTCTTTATTTTAACTGCTCCAAAATATACAGTTACAGTATAAAATATTGTCTCTGTAGTTCCCATAATTACCGAAGCTACTAAACCTATAGGGGTATCAGCACCATAATTTTTTAAAATATCAGTAAAAACTCCCATAGCTCCACTTCCTGAAAGAGGCTTGATTAATACTAAAGGTACAACCTCCTTTGGTAAATCTATTAGTTTGCAAAGTGGTGCAATTGCATTGTTTAACATGTCTAACAGATTAGCTTCTCTAAATATTTGAACTGCTATTATCATTGCTAAAAGATAAGGAAAAATATTTACACAAACCTTTAATCCATCCTTTGCTCCTTCAACAAACCAATCATAAACCTTTCTACCCTTTATCATTCCATAAGTAATAATAATTAAAACTATTATAGGAATAATACTTTTAGTTATATAGTTAAACATTAATATCACCCCATAATCCTAAAAATATCTTTGCAAAATTTTACAACAAATAACACCAACAATGGCTGCAGTACCAGTTGATATTATTGCTGGAAGTATTATTACTCCAGGATTTGTGGAACCTGCTGCTGCTCTTATAGATAATACTGTTGATGGAACTAATTGAATACATGCCGCATTTAATACCAAAAATAATGCCATATCATTACTAGCTCTCCCTTTTTCATTATTCAACCTGTCCATTTCTTCCATTGCTTTTATTCCAAAAGGTGTAGCTGCGTTTCCAAGCCCCATCATATTAGCAGTTATATTCATAACTATAGCCCCTAAAGCTTTTTCATCCTTTGCTGATTCTTTAAAAATAAGTTTTAATATTGGTTTCATAAGCTTGGCTAGTTTTTCTGTAAATCCACTTTTTTCTGCAACCTTCATTACTCCACACCAAAAGCACATTAATCCTACTAATCCAATTATAAAACTAACTGTAGAATCAATAGATCCTATTATGGCATTAGATATTCCTTCACCATTGCCAGTAAATATTCCAACTATTAAACCCAGAAAAATCATTACAAACCATATATAGTTAATCATTTTTTTCCCCTCTCTTTATTCTTTACTTTACAATATATGCCTTGCATCACATATTTATTAGTGATAGGATAAAGATATTAACATAAGTGAAATTCTATTTTTTGAGTTTTACTTTCACCTTCAAGGGTACTTAGAAGGATTTTCATACAAGTTTTAGTTACCTAATAAAGGAGATACATAAATGAAAGAATCAAATTTAAAACTAGCTCAAAAAGATATCGATGAGGCATTAAAAGCTGTAGAAGAAATGGAAAGCTACATTAATGAGGGAAATGAAGAAAATGCTATATTAAAACAAAAATTCATGACTCTAACAGAAAAAGTTCAAAAATTAGAAAATTTACTTAAAACAGAGGGAATATTATAAAATATTTTACTTAATATCACTTAAATCAAAAAGGAGCTGTATCAGATTGAATTAATAAATTCAGTCTGAATACAACTCCTTTTTAATTGTTCAAAATTTTATAC
>NZ_JAASHD010000016.1:0-75223 GCF_019734375.1 Clostridium sp. K04 | reverse complement strand
TTATATAATTTTCAAAGAGCGAGCAATTCTATGAAAAATCAAGCTATTTTTTCATATCAGCTTAACAGATTCTATTTATCAATCTTACCTTAGTAATTTGAATATGAAAAAAGCAGTAAATTTATACTACATTTACTGCTTTCATAAAAAACTAAATTAAATTATCATTACTTAATAAATTATATAATGTTGGTTCAAAACTAAATGTATTCATTAAGTTTTGAACTTCAACTAATGATTTTTCTTTTTTCTCTTTAGATATATTAGCTTTAGATGCTCTTATTAATATATTTTTAGGAGAATGTGCAATATCAATAAATTCTAAAAGCTGTGTTTTATACCCGGCGCACTCTAATAAATTCGCTCTTACGCTATCTGTCATTAATGCGGCAACTCTTTCTTGAACTATTCCATATTTAGTTAATATTGAAAGTTCCTCTGCTTTCATTTGTGCATTAAACTCATGCTGACAGCATGGAACTGAAAATATCATTTTACTATTCCATTTTATTGCATTATACAACGCATAATCAGTTGCAGTATCACAAGCATGTAAAGTAATAACCATATCAACCTTATTATTATATTTAAATCCGTTAATATCTCCTAATTCAAAATGTAAGTTATCATAATTATATCTCTTAGCTATTTCATTGCATTTTTTAATTACATCTTCTTTTAAATCTAATCCAATCATCTTAACATTTATATTTTTAATTTTCACAAAATAATAATACAATACAAAAGTTAAATAAGATTTACCACATCCAAAATCTAAAATTGTTAATTCTTTATAATCATTTTTTTTAATTTCATCATCAATTATTTCAATAAATCTATTAATTTGTTTATATTTATCATACTTAGAATTAACTACTTTACCTTCTTTAGTAAATACCCCTAAATCTATAAGTGGTTCAATAATCATACCTTCTTTTAATATATAATTCTTTTCCTTGTTATGTCCTTTTGTAATAATTTTAGAATTATCATTTTTCTTTTTACCTAAAAATATCTTTCCCTTTTTAGATATCTTTAAATCGAAAGTTTCACTGCTAGACCAAGCTGTCATTTGTTTATATTTACCGTCTATTATTTCATATACTTTTTCATTTATTTCATCAATTTTTATATTTTCATGAAATACTTGTTTATCCGTAAATTTCTCTATTTGATAAAATTTATTCTTATTATTCTCTTTTAAACTTATATTAACTTTGTTATATTTTTCATCCTTTTTCACTTTATTACTTATTACTATTTTTATAACTTCTTTTTCAAATACTTCATCTAATGTTTTCTTTAATTCTTCCATTTACATCTCACCTTATTATGTATAATATATAGTTATTTTAATTCATATAATAGTATTTTACCAGTACTATTTATACTTATATAAAGAAAAATAGCCAGTATATATTTTAAATATACTAGCTATTTTTTATTTTAATAATTTTCTTTTATATTTTGAGCCTTATTACTTTTTCTATGCTTACATCCACAGTTATTTGCCTTTTTTTCTTTTTCTTGTTGACTACTACAACAGCAATCATGCTTTTCACTCATAGTTTTATCCTCCAATATAAAAATATGATTTGTAATATTAATAAATACTACAATATTATTTTCTTCACATTTAAATATATAATCCTATGAAATTTAAGTGCTCATTTCCATTTTTAGTTTAATATTTTTTTATAATTTCATTTTTAATTGCAGTATACACATTATAATATAAAGAACCCTGCTGCTATAATTAAGTATACTGCAACTAATTGAGCTCCTTCTAGCCAATTTGACTCTCCATCTCCAGCAACTTTATTAGCTATTAATACCGTTACAATTAATGCTATTAATTCAAATTGATTAAATATTATAGTCATAGGTGTAAATAATAAACTTAAAAATACAAGAATAGGAGCAACAAATAATATTATTTGCAAACTTGAACCTATTGCTATTTCTATTGCCACATCCATTTTATTTTTTAGTGCCATAGAAATTGCTGTAGTATGCTCAGCTGCATTACCTATAATTGGTATTAAAATTATTCCAACAAAAGTTTCACTTAAACCAAGCTTTGTTGTGATTCCTTCTACTCCATCTACTAAAAATTCACTTTCTATAGCAATAAATATAGTTGATACTACTAAAATTACAATTGCTTTTGTTAAAGACCATTTTGCCTTTTCATCTTCATTTTCGTATTTAACTGCATAAAGTTCTTTATGAGTAAAAAAGGAAAAAATTAAGCTAAAAATATATAATATAAACATTATAATAGAAACTGCTAAACTTAATCCTTCATACTTTGTATTTAATAAATCATTAGAAAAAGTATGTGTAAATACAGCAGGTATACATAGTCCAATAACTGCAAACAAAAGCATGCTAGAAGTAACATCAACTACATTTTTATTAAACTTTTGAGTTTTATGTTTTATTCCTCCACATAACATACTTGCTCCTAATACTAATAGGATATTTCCTATAATTGATCCAGATATTGAAGACTTCACGACTTCAAATAATCCCTGCTTTAGAGCAAAAAAAGAAATTATTAATTCTGTAGCATTACCAAAGGTAGCATTTAAAAATCCTCCTATTTTAGGGCCAGAGTAAAAAGAAATTTCCTCTGTTCCTTCTCCCATTAATCCAGCTAGAGGAATAATAGAAAGAGCTGCTAAGATAAACATCACTGCTGATGAAAAGTGCATAAACTTACCTATAATGCTAATTGGAATAAATATCAGCATAAATTTTAAAAATTTCATATATTTCACATCCACTTCATATCTATATATGTTGTATTTTCTCCATTTACTCCAATAATTATTATAAAAATAAACTATACTAAAAAAATAATCTCATAAACTCAATAATGAAGTATCTTACTTAGCTTTAATTAGTGCGTATAAAAGGAATTTTCCTAAGTTAACTTAATTAAATTAAAGCTTTAAATTTAAACTAGCTACTTTAAAGTATTTTAATATAATTCACATTAAAATCTATTTTATATTTAATCCCAATAATCTGCTTAAGTCTAAAGCTTG
Source organism: Clostridium sp. K04 (assembly GCF_019734375.1). Classification (NCBI taxonomy): domain Bacteria; kingdom Bacillati; phylum Bacillota; class Clostridia; order Eubacteriales; family Clostridiaceae; genus Clostridium; species Clostridium sp. K04. The sequence goes on along the minus strand of NZ_JAASHD010000016.1, from coordinate 72,170 downwards.
CATTGTTGTAACAGTTGCTCCATATACATTAGGTATATTTACATCAATTCCTGAAATCTCACATGTAGTTAAGTCCATTTTTCCTAAAAATGTATTATTAAAAAATCCATTAGTTAAATCACAGTTTTCAAATACTGTTTTATCAAATTTAACATCTTGTAATACAGCTTCTGTCATATTACTTTCTATAAAGTTGACATTATTTATTTTACTAAACGAAAAGTTAGAGTATTTTCCTAAGATATTTTCAAATAAAACATTTTTTAAATTACATTCATCAAATCTAGCTCCAACAAGCTTACAATTTATGAACTGTGTTCTATGTATACTTCCTCCAACAAATGAAACATTAGATAAGTCACAATTTTTAAATACTGTATCTATTATATCAACTCTTTCAAAACTGCAATCTATAAAAGTAATGTTATTAAAAATACAACTATCTACAGTTATTCCTACATCATTTTTACTTTCAATATCAGTATTTTCTATAAGCTTATTTTGAATTTTTTCATTATAAATAAACTCTTCTCTTAAATCTATAATTTCCTCTACTTCATCTATGAACTTTGGATTTTGTATCTTAATTAACTTTGGCATAAAATTCTCTCCTCATCTATCCAACATAATAATTATTATATATTATATTAGACATATTTAACATATAATAATTACTAACTAACTTAATAAAAATTCACAAATAAAAACTCTTATTTCTATTTGTGAATTCTACATTTAACTATTTACTTTTTCCATACTCCTTGTTGCAACTAAATCAATTCCGGTATTTAGTATATTTTTTATAATAATATCTCCACACTTAATGGGAGCCTTAACAGTAATGCTATTAATTACCTTCATAACTTCAAAGTTTAATTTCTTTGGTATTCCACTCTTAGTTTTTACTGGTAATACTGTAAAAGCTGCTCCTTTAATTTTTACTGTAGAAGTAATAACTCTGACTGGATTAATAACCTCATTTAATCCATATACTTCTCCCCTTTTGCAAGTATTTCCATTGACTTTTTTATTTTCAATATCAACACTTAAATGACATCCCATAGGACAACATATACATATTAATTCTTTATTCATTTTATTCACCATCCTCTAAAGAAACTACTAAATCTCCTTTTACTTTTTCTATAATTGATTTACTTATAATTACTTTTTCCATTTCTGAAGGTGCTAAATGTTTTCTATTAAATTGTGCAATTGCAGTTTTATCACATTTTACAACTATCTTTTTATTATGATAAATATTATCTACTCTCATTAACATTGTAAGATTATCTTCTATTGCTTGAATATTTATCTTTTGAGGAATGACATATTTTATACTTTTTCCATTTTTAACATGCAAATAATTAGAATAATCTAATTCATTTCTTAAATATTTAGCAACACTTCTTCCAGCTCTCTTAGCTTCTTCTGTAACAAAATCAACTAAATCATGTACATGAAGAACATTACCACATGCAAAAACACCCCTTATTGAAGTTTCCATACTTTCGCTTACAATTAAACCATTTGTTCTTATATCTTTATCTATGCCAGCTTTTGTAGAAAGTTCGTTTTCTGGAATTAATCCAACAGATAATAATAAAGTATCTACATCAAATTCAATTTCAGTCCCTTTTATAATTTTTCCTTTTTTATCAACTTTAGCTATTATAACTTTTTCCAATCTATCTCTTCCTATGATATCTGTTACAGTATGTGACAAATATAATGGTATATTATAATCATTTAAACATTGAACTATATTTCTATTCAATCCATTAGAATATGGCATTAATTCAATAACCCCTTTTACCTTTGCTCCTTCTAATGTCATTCTCCTTGCCATTATAAGTCCTATATCACCTGAACCTAAAATCAAAACTTCTTTACCCGGCATATATCCTTCCATGTTTATATACCTTTGAGCAGCCCCTGCTGTTAGTACTCCTGATGGTCTATCTCCTGGAATTGCAATTGCTCCTCTAGTTCTTTCTCTACATCCCATTGATAATATTATTGATTTAGCCTTAAGTATCATATATCCATCAATAGTATTTACAACATGTACATTTTTTTCATTATCTATTTCTAAAACCATAGTATCTAATTTTACTTCAATATCTGTAGCATTAATCATATCAATAAATCTTTCAGCATATTCAGGTCCTGTTAATTCTTCTTTAAATGTATGTAGCCCAAAGCCATTGTGAATACATTGATTTAAAATTCCACCTAATTCTTTATCTCTTTCTATTATTAATATTTTTTCTACTCCTTGCTTTTTAGCTTCATAAGCTGAGGCTAATCCTGCAGGTCCCCCACCTATTACAATCAAATCATAACACATTATATATCCCCCTACTTTGTTCTACCAAATAATATAGTTGAACCATCTTTTTCTAGTAATATATCTTCCATTTTTAACTTTAGCTCTTTAGCTATAATTTCTTGAACTCTTGGTCCACAAAAACCACCCTGACATCTCCCCATTCCAGGTCTACATCTTCTTTTAACCCCATCTAAAGTAATACTTCCAAATGATCTGTTAATTGCATCTACAATTTCACCTTCTGTAATACCTTCGCATCTACAAATTATTCTTCCATACCTACTATCCTTTTGAATTAATTCTTTCTTTTTATCAACTGATAATTCCATAAAATTTATTATTTCCCTATTTCTATTAAAATTATCTTTTTTATTAAGTTTCAATCCTGCATCTGCTAATATGTTAATCATATCTTCTGCAATAGCTGGTGCTGAAGTTAAACCCGGTGATTTTATACCAGCAACATCAATAAATCCTCTTACCTCTTTATCTTCGCCTATAATGAAATCATCTTTATCACTTACTGCCCTAAGTCCTGCAAAAGTTCTTATACACTTTCTAAAGTCTAACTTCGAGCATGTATGTGTTGCATTTTCCCTTATATTTTCTAATCCTTCATTTGTAGTTTTTAATGATTCCTTATCATTAATATCACTAGCATTAGGTCCAATTAACAAATTACCATGAACAGTTGGTGTTATGAGAATACCTTTTCCTAACTTTGATGGACAAGGAAATACTGTATGATTTACAAAATTACCTACGTCCTTATCCATTACATAATATTCACCTTTCCTTGGTTTAATTTTGAATTTTTCCTTACAAATCATATTATGAATTTTATCAGCATATACTCCTGCAGCATTAATAACATATTTACTTTTATATTCCTTATTATCTTTAGTTTTGATAATAAATACTCCATTCTTAGTTATTGAAACAACTTCACTGTTTAAGATAACTTCACCACCATTTTGAACAGCATTTTCCATTAATGCTATCGTATATTCAAATGGTCCTATTATTCCACCAGTTGGTGCAAACAAAGCACCTTTAACCTCACTATTAATATTGGGTTCCATTTTTAGTGTTTCTTCTTTATTTAATATTTTTAATCCCTTTACTCCATTTTTTTCTCCATTTTTGAAGAGGGTGTTTATTGTTATTAAATCATCATTATTAAAAGCTAATACTAGTGAACCATTTCTCTTAAATGGCACATGCAATTCTTTGCAAATTTTGTCAAACATTTTATTTCCTTTTACATTATACTTAGCCATTAATGTTCCTTCTTTGGGATCATACCCAGCATGAACAATTGCAGAATTTGCTTTTGATGTCCCCATTGAAACATCATTTTCTTTTTCAATTACAATGACATTCAAATTATATTTCGTTAATTCTCTAAATATAGATGCACCAATTACTCCTGCACCTATTATTGCAACATCATACATAAACTTCACCTCTTATTTTTTTACTTTGAAAAGTAATTTTTATACATTATAATATGAGTTCATTTTTATATTTCATTCTTATTACACTACTAAAAAAAGCCAAGCCAAAAACAAGGAAATTAATCCTCTGTTTTTGTGCTTGACTCTATTTCTCATACACCCATATTTAATATATATACATTATAACACAACTACCATATTTTGCAAATTACTCTTCCCAATTCATAGACCTTTTGACTGACTTTTTCCATCCACTATATAATTTTTCTTTTTTTTCTTCAGCTAATTTAGGATTATACGATTCACTAGCATACCATCCTTGTGCTATTTCCTCAGTACTTTCAAAATATCCAACTGCAAGTCCAGCTAAATAAGCTGCACCTAAAGCTGTTGTTTCTGTAATTATCGGCTTACAAACCTTAATATTTGATATATCAGACTGAAATTGCATTAAAAATTTATTTTTACTAGCACCTCCATCAACCTTTAACACATTTATTTTATATCCAGTGTCCTCTTCCATAGCATCTAATAAATCTCTAACTTGATATGCAATTGCTTCTAAAGCTGCTCTTATAATATGATTTTTATTTGCCCCTCTAGTTAATCCAAAAATAGAACCTCTTGCATACATATCCCAATACGGTGCACCTAGCCCTACAAAAGCTGGAACAATATAAACGCCACCATTATCTTTGACCTTTTGAGCAAAATACTCTGAATCCTTTGCATCTGTAATTAATTCCATTTCATCTCTTAACCATTGAATTATTGCACCACCCATAAAAACAGATCCCTCTAATGCATATTGTATCTTTCCATTTAATCCTATAGCTATTGTTGTAATTAATCCATGCTTGCTTTCTATTAATTTCTCACCTGTATTCATTAATAAGAAACAACCAGTTCCATATGTGTTTTTTGCATCACCTTTATTAAATGCTGCTTGCCCAAAAAGTGCTGCTTGCTGATCCCCAGCAATCCCAGCTATTGGAACCTGAACATTTCCTTTTCCACCTAAGTTGGCGTATCCATAAATTTCTGATGAGTTTTTAACTTCTGGCATCATAGATAATGGTATATTTAATTTATTTAAAATATTTTTATCCCACTGTAATGTCTTAATATTAAATAACATAGTTCTTGATGCATTTGTATAATCAGTTGCATGAATCTTACCATTAGTAAGCTTCCAAAGTAACCAAGAATCTACAGTACCAAAAATCAATCTCCCTGATTCAGCTTTCTTTCTTGCATATTTAACATTATCTAATATCCATTTTATTTTTGTACCTGAAAAATAGGCATCAATTAATAATCCTGTATTTTCTTTAATATATTTATCAAAACCTTCTTTTTTTAATTCTTCACATATATCAGCTGTTCTCCTACATTGCCAAACAATTGCATTATAAATTGGCTCTCCAGTTACTTTATCCCATACAATAGTTGTTTCCCTTTGATTTGTAATTCCTATAGCCGCTATTTCTTCAGGTTCTATATTAGTCTTAGCTAAAACTTCTTGAAGAACACAATATTGAGATGACCATATTTCCATAGGATTATGTTCAACCCATCCTTCTTTTGGATATATTTGATTAAATTCTTTTTGTGCAACTCCATAAATATTTTGTTCCCTATCAAATATAATTGCCCTAGAACTAGTAGTTCCTTGGTCTAATGACAATATATATTTCTTCATAATTAATCACTCCTATATTACTTAATTAAACTTTCCAAATACTATTCTTGCTACTTGATACACTTGTTGCACCTGCACTTAGTGCTGATATAACATCTTCTTTATTATCAATTAGCCCTCCAACAACAATAGGTTTATTAGTACAATTTTCTATTTTCTTTATTACCTTTGGTATAACACCTGGTAATATTTCAATAGCATCACATTCCGAAATAATATGACTTTTGCTATTATTAAGTGAAATTGTATCAAAAATAAAAAACCTTTGAATTGCAATCAAGCCATGTAGCTTTGCAGATTTAATTACATTTGCTTTTGTACTTATTATTCCATTAAAATAAGTATTATTTTTTATAAACTTAATTGAAACTTCCTTACTAGAAAGTCCTTCAACTAAATCAATATGTAAAATACCAATTTTATTTTTATCTCTAATTTTTTTACTTATTTCACTTACTGATAATATATCTCCAAATAATATAAATATTATATTTATATTTGATTCTAATGCCTCTTGAAGTGAATCAAAATCCTTAACTGCTGCTATAATAGGATTTTCATTCAATAATTCATTCATTCTCATAAATTTTTCCTTAACCTTATAATTAAATTGTTTACATGGTAATAATAACATATGTTTTACTATTCATAAAGATATTATAAACCTTATTGTTAATAAAAAAAGATTATATTTCTCATTATCATTAACATTTAGTAATTCTAATAAAAAATATAATCCTATCTTACTAATTATTTAGGTACGCTCAAATTCTTTAAATTTAAATCTAAAACATTTATTCCAAACTCTAATGATCCATTTTTAGTATTTAAAGTATTTATATCTAATTTATCAAGTTTTATTCCATAAGTATCTGTACAATAAGCTTGTACTATTTTTTCTATATCAATTGTAAGCACTTTATTTTTTAAAGTCATTCCTTCAATATCATTTATAGATTTTGTTAGTAATGCAATCGAACCTTTAACTAATGGATTACTTGATGTTTTATTAGAAATTTTAAATTCATTAATGGTAATATATATGACATTATTTTTAAAACTGCTAATACTCATAATTCCATTGAAATCAACATTTAATCCCATTAACTTATAAATTCCACTTATCTTTATTTGATCACCTAATTCTAATGATTTAACTATAGTTTTATCTTGAAGTGATATTAACTTTAATATATCATCTTTTGACAAGTTTAAAATCAAATTTTGTAACTTCATCTTCTACCTAACCCTTTATATAAATTTATTATTCATTGAATTATATTCTTATAGCCAAATTAAATTCCTAAAATTTTGTTAATCAAGTATTAACATACACATCTTTTAATTACAAAAATAAAATAATATATATACTATTTTCTTCCTTATTAAGAGGAGATGGTAAATTGGAAAACTTTAAAAGCATAAATTTAGAAGATAAAGATTTATTTGAGAAATATTTGTGCAAAATAGATAATAAATCTTATGAATATTCTTTTGTAACACTTTATTTATGGAAAGATTTTTGCAAAACACAATATTCTATCATAAATGATTGCTTAATAATAAAAAAGGAAACAGAAGATGGAACTTTTTTTATGATGCCTATTGGCTATGATAAAAATAAATTAGAAGACTTAATATTAACTTTAAAAAGCTTAAGCCCAACCGACACTATTTATCTATTTGGGGATATTGAAGATAATTTTATTAATGTCCTAAAAAAATATACAAGTTTTCCTTTCAAAACAATCCAAAACAGAGACAACTTTGAATATGTATATTCAACTGATGAATTGTTAAATTTGTCTGGGAAAAAGTATCATCAAAAGAAAAATCACTATAATTCATTTATAAAATCTTATAATTATATTATAAAATCGATAGATGATGAAAAAATCATTCAAGATTGTTTAGCTTTAATAGAAAAGTGGCATGAAAACAAATATAAGCTTTGTGAAGAATTACGTTGTGAAACAGTAGAAATAACTAATTTACTTCATAACCTAAACTATTTAAATTTAAAAAGTATTGCAGTTTATGTAAATAATAATCTTGTTGGATTTTCAATTGGTGAAATATTAAATGATACAGCCATCATCCACATTGAACGTTGTGATATAAATTATAAAGGCATATATGCATTTATAAACAGAGAATTTATAAATAAGAATTTTAAAAATACGAAATATATTAATAGGGAAGAAGATTGTGGTTGTCCTGGATTAAGAAAGTCAAAACTTTCATATTATCCTCTATATCTATTAAAAAAATCATTAATAATAATTTAAAGGAAGCTGAAAATTCAGCTTCCTTTTTATACTTTAATAATTATCTTAAAACAGCACCTAATTTATGCTCTAATGCTTTAAGAATTTTATCATGAACTTTAGCTATATCTTTATCCTCTAAAGTTTTCTTTTCATCTCTATATGCAATTGCATAAGCTATTGATTTTTTACCTTCTGGAATTTGTGCTCCCTTATAGATATCGAATAATTGAACTTTTTCTACTAAGTTTCCACCAGCTTTTCTTATAGTTTCTTCTATTTCAGCAACTAATATAGAATCATCACATAATAAAGCTATATCTCTTGTAACTGCTGGGAATTTTGGAAGTGCCTTATATGATTTATTCATATTTGAAGCTTCAAATAAAGCATCTAAATCAAGCTCTGCAACATAACAATCAACATCTATTCCATAGTTTTCAATTACATCTGGATGAACTTCTCCAAATACACCTGCTTTTTTATTTCTTACCATAAGTGCAGCTGTTTTACCTGGATGATAGCTTGGGTTTTCGCTTTCTCTAACATATTTAGCCTTAGCTATTCCTAATCTATCAACTACATTTTCAACTATTCCCTTAAGATCTAAATAATCACAATTACCATAAATACCAATAGTTAAAATATTCTTTTCAGTTGGTAATTTAGTTTCATCTTCATTTGGAATATAAGTTCTTCCAATTTCAAATAATCTTACATAGTCATTGTTTCTTGAATAGTTTCTTCCTAAAGATTCCATAATTGAAGGTAAAGTAGTTGTTCTCATAACACTATAATCTTCACCTAATGGATTCTTGATTTTAACTACATTTCTTAATTCACTATCTGCAGGTATATTTACTTTATCAAATACCTTAGGAGATACAAATGAATAACTAATAGATTGATTGATACCACTACCAACCATTATTTCAATTACCTTATCATTTAATAATTCATTTTTATGCTTTGGTTCTCTTTCAGTTGAAACTTTAAATATAGTTGTAGGAATCTTATCATATCCATAAATTCTTGCAACTTCTTCAGCAATGTCTTCTTTTATAGCAATATCTATTCTAAATGTTGGAATAGTTATTACTAAATCATCACCATTTAATTCCGTCTTTAAATCTAAAGAATCTAAAGCTTCTTTCATTTCTTCTTTAGAAATTTCTGTTCCTAGGAATTTGTTTATCCAATTAGAATCTACAGTTATAGAACCTTCTTCCTTAACATTATTATAAACGTCAATAGTTCCTTCCATAACTTCACCACAGCCTAATTCACAAATTAAGGCACATGCTCTATCTATTGCAAGTTTAGCTAAATTTGGATCTATATCTTTATCAAATCTTGAAGAACTTTCTGATCTTAAATTTAACTTTTTAGAGCTAACTCTTATGTTAGTTCCTTCAAAGTTTGCAGATTCAAATATTACTTCTGTAGTATCATCTTGAATTTCTGAATTTAATCCACCCATTATTCCAGCTACAGCCACAGACTTAGAACCATCTTTAATCATTAAGATACTTGAATCTAATTCTCTTTCTATTTCATCTAATGTTGTAAACTTTTCTCCGTCTAAAGCTCTTTCAACAACTATTGTTTTACTTTCTATTTGTCTTGCATCAAATGCATGCATTGGTTGACCTAGCTCTAACATAACAAAGTTAGTTATATCAACTATATTGTTTATAGGTCTAACACCTGCTTCTAAAAGTCTTTCTTGCATCCATCCTGGTGATGGTTCAACTTTAACATTTTTTACACCTTTAGCCATGTATCTTCTACATAATTCATCTCTAACTTCTACTTTTAGTTCATCATTAATATTAGCTGAACATTTAGCTTCATAATTAAAGTTTGGCATTTTATACGATGTTCTTAAAGTTGCAGCAGTTTCTCTTGCCATACCAATCATACTTAAGCAATCTGGTCTATTAGAAGTTATTTCAAAATCTAATATAGCCTTATTTAACCCTAAGTATTCTTTTATATCCATTCCTAATGGAGCATCAGCAGGTAAAATCATTAATCCATGAACCGGTTCATCTCCAGCTATTCCAAGTTCTTCTTCAGAACAGAACATACCGTTAGATACTACCCCTCTCATTTTACCTTTTTTAATTTCAGTTCCATCAGCTAAAATTGACTTATGTAGAGCAACTGGTACTATGTCTTGCTCCTTCATATTAGTAGCAGCTGTAACTATTTGTATTTCCTCATCTGCTCCTATATTAACTTGACAAATATTTAATCTATCAGCATCTGGGTGCTTTTCTATTTTTGTAATTTTACCTGTAACAACATTTTTTATGTTATCCCCTTGTATTATAACCTCTTCTAAAGCTGAGCCTGAAAGAGTTAATTTATCTCCTAATGTATGTGGATCTACGTTAACTTCAGCGTAGTCCTTTAACCAATTATATGGTACTTTCATATTACTTTACCTCCTAATTAAAATTGATTTAAAAATCTCATATCACTTTCGTATAATGCTCTTATATCATCAATTCCATACTTAAGCATAACCATTCTATCTACACCAAATCCAAAAGCAAATCCACTATATACTTCAGGATCAATTCCACAGTTTCTTAAAACGTTAGGGTGAACCATTCCACAACCTAAAATTTCAATCCATCCGCTTCCTTTACAAACTCTACATCCTTTTCCTTCACAAACGAAACAAGTTGCATCCATTTCAGCTGATGGTTCAGTAAATGGGAAGTGATGTGGTCTAAACTTAGTTACAACCTTATCCCCAAACATCTTTTTAGCAAATAACTCTAAAGTTCCTTTTAAATCTGCAAAAGTAACTCCCTTATCAATTACTAAACCTTCCATTTGGTAGAATATTGGTGAATGTGTAGCATCTACAGCATCTGATCTATATACCTTCCCTGGAGATATCATCTTTATAGGTGGCTCTTGATTTTCCATTGTTCTAATTTGAATTGGTGAAGTTTGAGTTCTTAAAACTATATTATCATTAATATAGAAAGTATCTTGTTCACTTCTTGCTGGATGATCCTTTGGTATGTTTAAAGCTTCAAAATTATAATGATCAAGCTCAACTTCTGGACCATCTTCTATACTGAATCCCATTGAAATAAATATTTCTTTCATTCTTTCTAATGTTAAATCAAGAGGATGTCTCTTTCCTATAACTTGCTTCTTCCCTGGAAGAGATATATCAATTACTTCACTTGCAAGTTTAGCATTTTTTTCTTTAGTTTTGATTGCAGTTCCAACCTCTTCTAATTTTGCTTCAACTTCACTTTTAGCCTCATTAACTAATTTACCAACTATTGGTCTTTCTTCTGGTGTTAATGAACCCATACCTCTTAATATTGTAGTAAGCTCACCTTTTTTACCAAGGTATTTAACTCTTATTTCTTCTAATGCTCCGCTATTTTCAGCAGCAGATATTTCATTAAAAGCAGCTTCTTTAATTGCTAATAATTTTTCTTGCATTGTTTGTTCTCCCTTCTTACTTTAATAAAATTTTAATGGGCGTATTTATTTTTAATATCTTCATTTATTTATAAAAACTTAAATACTTTTATAAATTTTCCCATAAAAAAAGGATACCCTGCCCCACAAAGGGACGGAATATCCGCGTTACCACCCTAATTGATATGAAAAATAATTTCATATCCATCTTAATTAAATAACGGCTTCAACCGCTAACTACTACTATTACTTCACAGTTAGGACTCCTGAGGGAACTTCAATAAGAGTCCATGTAAAAAGACTTGCAGTCTATGATCTTTTCTCCCTGAACACTTTCTCAAATTTACTTTCTCATTCACAGTCTTTAAATATTTATTTACAATTTATTATACAAATAACCAAGATTTTTTTCAATACCCAGTTTTAAATTAATTTTTACAAAGTTTTTGTCTTACTTTTTCGAATAAAATAATTGAAGTTGCAACTCCTACATTTAAAGATTCTGCTCCACCAGGCATTGGAATCTTAACTTTTTTATCAGCCAAGTCAAATATTTCATCACTTATCCCGTTACCTTCATTTCCAACTGATAAAATTACTTTTCCACTTAAATCTTCATCAAAAAAGTTTTTTGATTCTTCTAGTGATGTTGCCACTAAACTAAAACCTTCATCTTTAAGATTCTTTAAAAAGCTTAAATCATTATCGTAAATAATAGGTACATAAAATATCGAACCCATAGTAGATCTTATTGTCTTATCGTTATATATATCTACAGTCCCTTTTGTTAATATTATTGCATTAACTCCTGCAGCATGCGCTGTTCTAATAATAGTTCCTAAATTTCCTGGGTCTTGAACCTTATCACATAATAAATAAAAATCACCCTTTATATCTTTAATAGAATTATTTATATTTACTACTGCTATAATTCCCTGAGTATTTTCTGTAGAAACTAATTGTGTAAATAATTCATTTTTTAATTCATATATCTTAATATTATCCACATATTCTTGTAAATAATCATTTATTTTATCTTTACCATGTTCATTTACAATTAAATACTCAATACTACATTTAGCTTTAAATGCTTCTTGAACTAATCTAAATCCCTCTATTATATATTTATTTTCTTTAGTTCTATATTTCCTTTCTTTTAACTTTCTTGTATTCTTAAATAATGCATTGTCTTTACTTTCAATAACTACCAACATTACACCTCTTATTTTCTCTTTACTAACATATCTTCTAAATTGCTTAAATCATCCGCTGATCCTATTGCTACTATAATATCATCAGATGATAATACCTCTTCTGCTTTTGGTGAAATATCAATATTTTCACCTTTCTTTATAGCCATAATATTTATTCCATAGCTACTTCTAAGTTTTAACTCTTTTAAAGTTTTACCATCCCATTCATTTAGTACTCTTAATTCCATAATACTATAATCTGGAGATAATTCTATAAAATCTAAAATACTTGCTGATACTAAGTTATGAGCAACTCTTACTCCCATATCTTTTTCAGGTAATACTACTCTATCAGCTCCAATTTTATATAATACTTTTGCATGTAAGTCACTTTGACCTTTTGCAATTATATATTTTACACCCAGTTCCTTAACTAATAAAGTAATCATTACGCTAGCTTGAATATTTGATCCAATAGTTACTACAGCAACATCAAAGTTTCTTAATCCTAATGTTCTTAATGCATTTTCATCAGTTGCATCCATTTGTACTGCATGTGTAACACTATCTGATATTTCTTGTACTGAATCTTCATCCATATCAATTGCTAAAACATCATGTCCTAGTGAATATAAAGTTTTAGCAACTGATTCTCCAAATCTACCTAATCCTATAACTACAAATTGTTTAGTATTTGCCATCTTTATTCCCCTAACCTATTAAAATTTTTCCTTCTGGATATTTAATACCAGAGTTTACCTTTTTCTTTGTTATAGATAATACAACTGTTAAAGGACCCACTCTTCCTAAATACATCATCATTATTATTAGAACTCTTCCTACACTACTTAATTCTGGTGTCAAACCTAAAGTTAAACCTGCTGTTCCCATTGCTGAAACTGTTTCATAAAATAATGCTATAAAGCTTGCACCTTTTTCTGTATATGATAATAGCATAGTGACAACAATAACTAAAGTAAATGCAACAAATAATAATGTAAATGCTTTATATACTAAATCTTTACTAAATCTTCTTTGAAATACTTCAGAATCTTCTCTTCCTTTTATTACTGAAATTACAGTTACAATTAAAACTCCTATTGTAGTAGTTTTTACACCACCTGCAGTAGAACCAGGCGAACCACCAATAAACATTAAAATTATAGTTAAAAACTGTCCAGCTGTGCTCATTCCTTCTGTAGAAATACTGTTAAATCCAGCTGTTCTCGGTGTAATAGAAGCAAATAAGGAATTCATTAATTTATCAATAAATGACATATCTGCAATAGTGTTTGAATTATTATGTTCAAATAAAAACATTAATATTGCTCCACCTAAAACTAATACAGTAGTCATTAAAATAACCATTTTTGAATGAATTGAAACACGTTTTATACTTTTACAAGTATATAGCTCACTCCAAACAGTAAAACCTAATCCACCTATAATTATTAATATAGAAATAACCATCATTATTACTATATTATTATTGAAAGACATTAAGCTATTTCCTTTTCCCAAAACATCAAATCCAGCATTACAAAAAGCTGAAATCGAATGAAAAATACTATAAAAAACCCCTTTTCCTGGGCCAAATTGAGGTACAAATTGAGTTGATAATAATAATGCACCAAAGAATTGTACTGAAATAGTAAATACTAAAACATATCTAACCATTTTTACTAGTCCTTGAATATTAAAGGTATTCATAGCATCTTGTAGAATTAGCCTTTCTCTCAAAGTAATTTTTTTCCCTAAAAGAATTGCAATTAAAGTAGTAAAAGACATGAATCCAAGTCCACCAATCTCTATAAGAATCATAATTACCGTTTGTCCAAACATACTCCAATAGCTTCCTGTATCCACTACAACTAATCCAGTAACACATACTGCTGATGTTGAAGTGAATAATGCATCTAAAAAATCTGTACTTTCTCCGCTAACACTAGAAATGGGAAGAGTAAGTAAAATTGCTCCCACTAAAATTACTATTATAAAGCCTAAAGCTAATATTTGCACTCCTTTTAATTTTATATTACTTTTAAAATTCCATTTCATTACTTCACCTCCTAATGATAAGAATCATAATATTATTTTGTTCTATTTTTTTCTTTTTATTATTTAAAAGTTCACCATGTATTTTACCATCTTTAATTAACTTTTCATAGTAATTCCACGGTAAATTTTATAGTATTTAAGATTTTCTCAATAATCTGCTTATAGTATTTATAAAATATTTAGTTATTACTTAAATTATCTTATGTTAAATAAATAATAAATTTAAATAACATTAAATTTATTAAGCTATATATTTTCTTTTTTATTAAATTTATTTTTAAATGATAAAAGGGTTGTTTATAAAATAATACAACCCTAAATTTTCAATTTTATACTTTTTACTTTTATACTTTTAATTTTGATGTTTTACAATTTGTACATCCTGTACAATAAAAAACTCTATCACCGAATACATTTACTATTGTTTCTATAAATTCTGCATTTAAGCAATTTTCTTTATGATGTATAATTACTTGCTTTGGTGCATTAGTTATTAAACCACTAATAATAATATCTTCTATTTTAGCTTCAGTATCAATTTTGCACTCTGATAATTCTTTCATAAATTCATTAAAAATGTCATTACCATATCCATCTTTTAATTCATATCCTCCACCTTCGTGGATATAAATGTTGATTTTTTCTATTTTACTTTCCTGTATATCGACAAAGTATTTTAATAATTTTACAAACTCTTTATATTCCTTTTCTACCATGTACTCCTCAACTACTTTGTCTATAATTTCTTCTATATCCTCTCTCAATTCTTTCATTCTAAATGTAATAAATCCTTTAATGTTAATTTCTTCATTTTCTTCAAGACAAGTTTTAATCTTTTCAATTATTGAATTTATTTTGCTAATACAGAAAATCATTTTTTCATCTTTTAAATTTTCTTCGCTTCTCAAAACCTTCATAATCATTTCTTCAACTTCTAATATTTCTTCTTGCTTTAAGAAGAAATAGGTTTCTGTCAAAAAATTAAAAAGTTCTTTTTCTCTATATTTTTCAATTACTATATTATATAAAATATTACTTATATATAAATATATCATTCTTTTTATTTTCTCATTATAACACTCTTCATTGCACATAACTTTTATCAAATGCGAACTTCCCTCTCCACTTTCCACAAGACCTATAGTTATATTTTTCTTTTTTAGTATTTCTCTTAACTCTTGTAATTCGTGGACTAAATCTATTTCATCATTATGCACTATCTTCATCACAAGCATGGATTTCACTCCTTTCTTAATATTAGTATGTATTAAATTTTTTTCTATATACTAAGTTGAGTGTACACTTATTATAAAATATTGATTTTTTTATGAATATTTTATATCTTATAATAAATACATTTATATCAAGGAGAAAAATAATGATAAGTTTTGTTGATTATAGAACCTCATTAGATGAAATTAATTCACTAAAAAATATGAATTATGATGTAATTAAAGTTCCTCGTGCTAATAATCTTTATTCAGCTATTGACGGTCATGTTGATATACAATTAAATATTTTAAGCAAAAAAAATAAGACCATAATTATAAATAAAGATATTAATAATGACTTTAAAAAATTATTAGATGAAAAAGGTATTAAATACATAAATAGCTTTTCTTCGTTACATGAAAAATATCCAAATAACGTATTGCTAAATGCCTATATTACTGAAAATTATTTAATTCATAACTTAAAGTACAGCGATAAAGAACTCTTAAACTATTGTAAGAACAAAAAGCATATAAATATTAAACAAGGATATTCTAAATGCTCCATATTGCCTATAAGGGAAGATGCCATCATAACTAATGATGCTGGAATACATAAAGCTTTAGTTAAAGAAAACTTTGATGTATTGCTGATTCCATTTGGAGATATTGAACTTCCTGGGTTAAACTATGGATTTATCGGTGGTGTTGGAGGTATGATTTCAGATGATTGCATGGCCTTCTTTGGCTCATTAGAACACTATGCTTTTGGAACGATGGTTAAAGAGTTTCTATATAAATATGATATAAAGCCATTATATCTAAGAAATAGTAAACTTTTCGATAGGGGAAGTTTATTAGTTTTATAATCTCTTATATAATACGTCTGTATCATTAAATTGTTGATTATTATTTATATTTTATAAATGCTAATTAATTTTATTTTATGAATATTTTATATAAATTTGCATATATTTAATTATAAGTAATTTGGCGCTATAGCCAAGTGGTAAGGCAGAGGTCTGCAAAACCTTTATTCCCCAGTTCAAATCTGGGTGGCGCCTTTTTAACTATATAATCATAAATAACCATAAGCTATAACTCTTTAATTAAAAAAATAAAACCAAGTATTAAAATACTTGGTTTTATTTTTTAACTATTTACTAATTTTTGATAATAGTTCTCCTATTTCTTCTTTAGTAAATACATATGTCTTATTGCAGAAATGACATTTTAATTCTTCATTTTTTCCATCTTCATATATTTCTCTTAAATCTTTTTCTCCAATAGAAATTAAAGCTTTTTCTACCTTTTCTCTTGAGCAGTTACAGTAAAATTCTGGAGTCACTTCTTCAAGTATTTTTAAGTCCATGTCTCCGAAAATATACTCTAGTATATCATCCATGCTCTTTCCTTCATCTAACATTGTTGTTAAAGAAGGAATTTCCTCTAATCTATAAGTTATTATATCAGCTAAAAATTCATCTGCTCCTGGTAACATTTGAATTATGAATCCACCAGCTACCTTAATAGAATAATCCTTATCTACTAAAACTCCTAATGAAACAGCTGATGGTGTTTGTTCAGAAACAGTGAAATAATATGCTAAATCTTCAGCAATTTCACCAGAATGTATTGGTACTTGACCAACATATGGATCTTTCATGCCTAAATCTTTAATAACCATAAGTGTTCCATTTTTACCTACATATCCACCAACATCAAGCTTTCCATTTGCATTTAACGGTAAATCACCATAAGGATTTCCAATATACCCCTTTACTTTAGCACCTTCATAAGCAGTTACAACTACTCCTTCCGCATCTCCGCCACCATTTATTCTTAAAGTCATTACTTCATTTTCAGACTTTAATGTAGCTCCTAATAAGGCCCCTGCTGTTAACATTCTCCCTAATGCTGCTGAAGCTACTGGCGTACATTCATGTATAACTCTTGCATCTTCTACTAAATTAGTAGTTGTTCCTGCAATTATTCTTACCATTCCATCTTTAGCTACTGCTCTAATTATTTTATCGCTCATATTTGACCTCCAACTATTGAATTTTCTTTACAACATATACTATTCTCTCACTATTTGCTTGTACATTATCATTAGAATATCCATCAAATTTATTAATAAGCTTAAAATCTAACTCTTCTAAGATACTTTCTAACTGAGACTCTTTATAAGCCCTTTCAAGATGTTCTTCTTCAAATCTTTCATATAATTCTCCCTTTTTAACAAAGAAAGTTAAAAACATAGATAATAAGTCATCTTCAAAAACATTTTCCCAAGTATAAAAAACATCTTCCTCACTATATGTATAAATATTATTACCTAGTATCTCTGATAATTTATAATACGAATTAACATCAAATATAAATAATCCGTCATCTTTTAAATGTTCATATACACCTTTAAAATAGTTTTTTAAACCCTCTATATCTGTTACATAATTTGTAGAATCTAATACCGAAGTAATTAAATCAAACTTTCTATTTAAAGAAAGCTCGGTCATGTCTTGACAGATTATCTTACCTTTAATACGTTCACTTTTTAACTTATCAAAAGCCTCTCTAAGCATATCTTCAGATAAATCTACTCCGTAAATATTTTTAAAATGTTTTGCTATTCTTACTGTAACATTACCTGTACCACATGCTATATCTAAATAATCATTAAATTCTATATTATTTTCATTACAAATTCTTAATATACAATCTACCATTTCATCATAATTTATATCTTCATTTATTAATTCATCATATATCTTTGCAAATTCTCCATAAGCCATAATATCCCCCCTCACTTCATTAAATTGTGAGAAAATCTTATAATAATGTAAATTATAATACAAAAAAATAAATTTCTATGTTTTATATTACTATGATACTAAATATTAAGTCAATCCATTATTTTCTTCCTAAAATCTGATCATTAGTTGGTAACTTTAATTCTTTTTTTCTTTTTGTCATAATTCCACCTATTCTACCTGTTTCTTCAGCAGTTAATCCTCCCCATCCACACTCATCTACTTTTTCACTTAAGCCTAATTCTTCTGCGATTTCATATTTTATCTTTTCACGCATTTTTTCTTGTGGTGTAAGTTCTTTATTAGTCTTAATTTTTGACTTTATTATCTTCTTTAATGGTGTTTTACTCATGAAAATTCCCCCTATATAAAATTTATAAAAATATTTTCTCCTATATCTTTTATATTTATACAAAATACGCTGTTACAATTTTGTAATACATTCATATAATAAAATTAAGTATATATGAATAAATTACTAAATATTCCTTGAAAGTTTTGTATATAAAAGGTATAATCTAAATCATATAAGTTTATAAATAGATAGAGGTGCGGTACTTAAGAGTATTATTATGGATTTAAGCGTGTTAAAATAATAGGAAAGGATTTATCGCCGAAGTATATAGCCTAAGCTTTACAGCTATATAACTGGGGGTATGTATAATATGCATATTTCTGTCACATTTTTATGTGGTGAGCTATCATTTAAGGATTTTTTGTATTTATATGTACAGTATACCTTGAGTGATAACTCAAGGTTTTTTTAATAGTAAATTTAATCTTCCTAAATTTGGACAGAATATTTTCTATTATTAAATTTATATATGCAAATATTAAGAGTAAAAAAGGGGGAACCAAAATGTACAATGTTGCAATTGTTGGTAGTACTGGTAATGTAGGTAGAAAATTTTTAGAAATATTAGAGGAAAGAAATTTCCCTATTAAAAATCTATATCTTTTTGCTTCTCAAAGATCAGCAGGATCTTATTTAGAATTTAAAGGTCAAAAATATATAGTAGAAAATACTTGTGAAGAAAATATCAAAAATAAGAAAATAGACATTGCATTATTTTCAGCAGGTGGAGATACAAGTTTAAAATTTGCTCCTATTTTCTCATCATATGGAGCAGTTGTTATAGATAACTCAAGTGCTTGGAGAATGGATAAAAACGTTCCTTTAGTTGTTCCTGAAGTTAACCCTGAGGATTTAAAAAATCATAATGGAATTATTGCTAACCCAAATTGTTCTACAATTCAAGCAATGGTACCATTAAAAGCTTTATTAGATAAGTATGGAATAAAAAGAGTTGTGTATTCAACATACCAAGCTGTTTCAGGGGCAGGAATGCAAGGTATAGCTGATTTAGAAGATGGTTTAAATGGAGTTGCTCCTAAAAAATTCCCATACCCAATAGCTGGTAACTGTCTTCCTCACATAGACGTATTTTTAGATAACGGTTATACTAAAGAAGAAGAAAAAATGATTAACGAAACAAGAAAGATTTTACACGATGAAAATTTAAGAATAACTGCTACAACTGTAAGAGTCCCTGTTTTAAATAGCCATAGTGAAAGCATTAATGTTGAATTAAATAATCCATTTGAAATAGAAGATATATTTACATTATTTGAAAATACACCTGGATTAACAGTTTATGATAATGTTAGCGAACTTAAATATCCAACACCGTTAGAAGTCTCAGGAAAAGATGATGTTTACGTTGGTAGAATAAGACGTGATTTTAGTATAGATAATGGATTGAATTTATGGGTTGTTGCAGATAACATAAGAAAAGGAGCAGCATTAAATGCTGTACAAATTGCCGAAGTATTAATTAATAATAACTGGCTTTAGGAGGAATATAATGTCAATTTTTAAAGGCTCAGGTGTAGCTATAATTACACCTTTTAATGAAAATGGTATAGATTTTGAGAAATTCAGAGAATTACTTGAATGGCATATAAAGGAATCTACTGATGCTATTATCGTTTGTGGTACAACAGGCGAAGCAACTACAATGACAGAAAAAGAAAAGAAAGATGCTATTAAATTCACAGTTGATACTGTAAATAAACGAATCCCTGTTATTGCTGGTACTGGTGGAAATAATACCAGAACTTCTATAGAAATGAGTCTTTATGCAGAAAGTGTTGGTGTTGATGGTTTACTTGTTATTACACCATATTATAATAAAACAAATGCTGAAGGATTATTTATGCATTTCAAAGCAATTAACGATGCTGTAAAGACTCCAATAATACTTTATAATGTTCCAAGTAGAACTAATATGAACATTACAGCTGAGACATTATTAAAACTTACAGAGCTTAATAATGTTGTAGCAATAAAAGAAGCTAGCGGAAACTTAAGTCAAATAGCTAAAATGAAAGCTTTATGTGGTGGCAAAATTGATATTTATTCAGGCAACGATGACCAAGTAGTTCCAATAATGTCACTAGGCGGAGTTGGCGTAATTTCTGTTGCAGCTAATATCGTTCCGAAAACTATTCATGATATGTGTAAATATTATTTAGAAGGTGATTGTTCTAAAGCAACAGCTTTACAATTAGAATATTTAGATTTAATTAACGATTTATTTATTGAAACAAATCCAATCCCTGTAAAAACAGCTATGAATATTATGGGAATGAATGTTGGCGAATTAAGATTGCCTCTTTATAAAATGAATGACAAAAATCAAGAAACTTTAGTTAATACACTAAAGAGACACAAATTAGTATAGAAGGAGTATATTTTATGGTTAAAGTACTATTAAGTGGATGTTGTGGAAAAATGGGAACTGTTATTACTAATTTAGTAAGTGAATTTCCTAATTTAGAAATTGTTGCTGGTATTGATAAATTTCCTAAGGAGGAAAAATATCCTGTATTCACTACACCAGATGATGTTAATATAGAATATGATGTTCTTTTAGATTTTTCTAACATTAGCACTTTACACAAATTATTAGAATTAACAGAAAGAACAAAAAAACCTTTAGTAATTTGCTCTACTGGTTACAATCAAGATGATTTAAATTTAATAAATGAAAAAAGTAAAACTTTACCTTTATTTAAATCAGCTAATATGTCTTTAGGTATTAACCTTATTAACTCATTATTAAGAAAAGTTACTCCTTTATTATATGGAAATTATGATATTGAAATAATTGAAAAACATCACAATCAAAAATTAGATTCTCCAAGTGGTACTGCATTACTTTTAGCTGATACTATAAAAGAATCAATTTCAGAAGAAACTCACTATGTTCATGGTAGAGATGGGCATAAAAAGAGAGAAAAAAATGAAATAGGAATTCATGCAGTTAGAGGTGGATCTATAGTTGGAGATCATGATGTAATATTTGCTGGAACTGGTGAAGTTATTGAGTTATCTCATAAAGCTATTTCAAGAGATGTATTTGCTATCGGTGCTTTAAAAGCATGTGAGTATATGGCTACAGTATCAGAAGCTGGACTATACAATATGGATGATGTTTTAGGTTTATAGAAAAGAGCTACAAAAGTAGCTCTTTTTATTTTGCTTTTAAATTGCTATGAAAGATTTGGATATATATTTCTTATTACTTTTGTATATACTAAGCTTGTAAATTATATATTGATATTTAGGAGGAATTTTATTATGCCAAAAGATAGTCAACCTGATAATAAAGTTGCTAGAATGGAAAAATGCAATTATCAAACTCCAATTACTGAAGAAGGTCATAATCATAATCCAAATTTAAAACATAAGTCTGTAAAAAGAGAAGGAGTTTCTAGCAATCATTACAATCCTGCTGGAAATTAAAAAGAGAGTCATATTTGACTCTCTTTGATTAATTATTCTTTATATGCATATTTGAAAGAAATTTTTCCTAATGTAGAAATTCTAACACCTTTAACATTTTCGTTTGCAGCTGTTACTGTTGTATAGTAATAGATTGGTAATATTGGCATTTCATCCATTAATATATCTTCAGCTTCTCTTAACATTTCAAGTCTCTTTGCAGAATCTGTTTCAACTTTTGCAGCAGCAATTAATTCATCATATCTAGCGTTGCTAAATCCGCAATCGTTGTTTCCTCCACCTGTAACCCATAAATCTAAGAATGTCATTGGATCTATATAATCCCCAATCCATCCATGTCTTGCAATTTGATAATCACCTTGTTGTCTAGTATTTAAGAATACAGCCCATTCTTGGTTTGTTAATTCAACATTTACACCAATTTCTTCCCAGTTTTGTTGGATGATTTGGCATATATCTTTATGAGCACCTTCTGAATTGTACATTAATTCTATAGTTGGAATCCCATTACCATTTTCGTAACCAGCTTCTTTTAATAATTCTTTTGCTTTTGCTATATTTCCTTCCATATCTGATGGATCATAATATTCTTTTGATGCAAAATCATTACCATTTTCATCTGTAATACCTTGTGGAACAAAGCTATATGCAGGAATTTGTTCTGCTTTACCAACGTTATCAATTATTTCTTGTCTATCAATAGCAAGATTTAAAGCTTGTCTAACTAATTTATTGTTTAAAACTTCTTTAACATCTTCACTTAAAGTATCTTGCTTACCAACATTGATTGCAAAGTAATAGTTTCCTAATTTAGGGTTAACATGAACTAACCCTTCTTCTATACCTGGTTCAATTTCATTTGTTGGTACAGAGTTAACCATATCAAAGTTTCCAGCTTTTAATTCTGAGTATGCAGTAGTATCATCTGTAACTAATTTAAAAGTTAAAGATTCTAATTTAACACTGTCTTTATCCCAATAGTTTTCATTTTTTTCAAAAACTAATTGATCTTTCATATCCCATTGTACTAATTTAAATGGACCATTTGAAACATAAGTTTCAGGGTTAGTTGCCCATCCTTCTGGATTAGCAGAAACTATATCTTCTCTTAAAGGAACATATGTTGTAAATGCTAATAATTGTGGGAAGTATGCAGTTGGAGTTTCTAATGTAACTTCTAATGTTTTTTCATCAATTACGTTAATTCCAACTTCTTCTGCTGTTGCTTCTCCATTATAAAACTTTTCTGCATTTTTAATGTAGAATAATTGATAAGCATATTCAGCAGCTGTTTCTTTATTTAATGCTCTTAACCAAGAGTACTTAAAGTTATCTGCTGTTACAGCTTCTCCATCAGACCATTTAGCATCTTCTCTTATTTTGAAAGTATATACTAATCCATCTTCAGAAACTTCCATACTTTCAGCTGTACCTTCTACTGGTTGATCATTTTCATCAAGTACCATTAATCCTTCAAATGCGTTTAAAATCATAGTTCCAGCACCTGAAGAATTGTTTAATGTTGGGTCCATTGTTTCTGGATCCTCACCTAAATTAAATACCAATTGTTGGTTAGAAGAACTACTTCCACTATTAGATGAGCTATCGCCACAACCAATAAATAAAGAAGTAGCTAATGTTGCAGCTAATACAACTGCACATAACTTTTTAAGTTTTGAACTTTTCATTGAAATTTTCCCCCTTGTTTTTCTTTATCTAAATTGCATTTCTGCAATGTGATAACTTTTGTATGACTGATTAAATTATAATTTAATCAGTCTAATTAATTATTTATATAAATGACAAGCAACAAAATGTCCTGGTTCAACTTCTTTTAATTCTGGATTAATTTCAGAACATACCTTCATTGCATCTTTACATCTACCTTTAAATCTACAACCTGGTGGAGGATCTATTGGTGATGGAATATCTCCTTCTAAAACTATTCTTTTATTAGCCTTTGCTACCTTAGGATCAGGTATTGGAACTGCTGATAAAAGTGCTTTAGTATAAGGATGTTTTGGATTCATATAAACATCATCTGCTGGACCTTTTTCTACCATTTGCCCTAAATACATAACTCCAATATGAGTTGATATATGTTTAACCATTGAAAGGTCATGTGCTATAAATAAATAAGTTAATCCAAATTCTTCTTGTAATTCTTCAAGCATATTTATAACTTGAGCTTGAATAGAAACGTCAAGTGCTGATATTGGTTCATCACACACTATGAAATCTGGTTGAACTGCTAATGCTCTTGCTATACCAATTCTTTGTCTTTGTCCACCTGAGAATTCATGAGCATATCTATTAATGTGACTACCATTTAAACCTACTTTATCTAATAAATATCTAATTCTATCTTCTCTTTCTTTTCCTTTAAATAACCCATGAATATCAATGGCTTCACCGATAATATCTCCAACAGTCATTCTTGGATTAAGTGATGCATATGGATCTTGGAAAATCATTTGCATATTTTTTCTTAAAGATACCATCTTCTTTTCACTTAAACCTGTAATATCTTGTCCATTAAAAATTATTTGACCTGAAGTTGGTTCATATAACTTTAAAATAGTTCTTCCAGTAGTAGTTTTACCACATCCTGATTCTCCTACTAACCCTAAAGTTTCTCCCCTTTTAATTGTAAAAGAAACATTATCTACTGCCTTAACAAAGCTCTTCTTTGAAAATAATCCTTTGTTTGCAGGGAAGTATTTACAAAGGTTTTTAACCTCTAAAATAACGTCATTTTTATTTTCCATTATTCTTCCCCCCTTATTGGTGATTCAACTTTTGGTGCATTTTCATGACATAACCAACATGCTGCTCTGTGACCTTCTCCTACTTCAAATAGTGGTGGTTGTTTTTCTTTACATATTTTCATAGCATAATCACATCTTGCAGTAAACGGACATCCAACAGGTGGTTTTAATAAATCTGGTGGTTGTCCTTCAATAGGAATTAATTTTTCTTTTAATTCGCTCTTTGGATTTGGAACACTTCTTAAAAGTCCCCATGTATAAGGATGTTTTCCTCTATAGAATATATCCTCAGTAGTTCCTTCTTCAACAATAAGTCCACCATACATAACATTAATTCTTGAACAAAGATCAGCAACTACTCCTAAGTCATGTGTTATTAATATTATTGATGTATCTAACTTGCTTTTTAAATCTTTCATTAAATCTAATATTTGTGCTTGTATTGTAACATCAAGTGCCGTAGTAGGTTCATCTGCAATAATAAGCTTAGGTTCACAAATTAAGCTCATTGCAATCATAACTCTTTGTCTCATACCACCTGAAAATTCATGTGGATATTGCTTTAATCTTTTTTCTGGACTAGGAATTCCTACCATATCAAGCATTTTAATAGCTTTTTCATTAGCTTCTTTTTTAGATATCTTTTTATGCTTTATTAAATGTTCAGTTAATTGATCTCCTACTGTGAATAAAGGGTTTAATGATGTCATTGGATCTTGGAAAATCATAGACATATCATTTCCTCTTATTGTTTGCATCAATTTTTCAGTAGGTTTTGTTATATCTTTATCATCAAAGAAAATTCTTTCAGCATCTATTTTTGCATTTGCTCCTAAAAGCCTCATTATTGTCATCATTGTTACTGACTTACCACATCCTGATTCACCAACAACTCCAAGAGCTTCCCCTTTTTCTAAATGAAATGATACTCCTCTTACAGATTGTACATCTCCAATATGAGTCTTAAATGATGTTTTTAAGTTTTTAACTTCTAATAATTTACTCATATGTTTCTCCTCCTATTTTTGATGCTTTGGATCTAAAGCTTCAGTTAATCCATCACCAAATAAGTTAAATGCTAAAATGATTAAACAAATCATAGCAGCCGGGAATAATAATTGATAAGGTTGAGTTGTTAATAATCCCTTTGCATCATTTGCTAATGTTCCTAAAGAAGCAAGTGGAGCGTTTAACCCTAAACCTATGTAACTTAGGAATGCTTCAGTAAATATAGCTGAAGGTACAAATAATGTCATTGTTACTATGATTGAACCTAAACAGTTAGGAATTAAATGTCTTAATAATATTCTTGTTTTAGATGCACCTAATGTTTTAGCTGCTAAAACAAATTCTTGCTGTTTAAGTTGAAGGATATCTCCTCTAACTATTCTAGCCATACCAACCCAAGATGAAATAGCCATTGCAACAATAATTGCAAACATACCACTAGATCCATCTTTCTTTAAAACGTTCATTAATAATACTACATATATTAATGTAGGAATTGAATATAAGACGTCTACAATTCTCATCATTATATTATCAACTTTTCCACCTAAGAAACCTGCAATACCACCGTATAAAACCCCAATTACAAGGTTTAAAACTGATGCTGCAAAAGCAATAATTAATGAATATCTTGCACCATACATAACTCTTACAAATAAATCTCTACCTAAATTATCTGTTCCAAACCAGTGTTGTGCATTTGGCCATAAATTTGAAGCAGTTTTATCTGTAGATTTATAAGTAAATCCATATAACTTTTCAATTAATATTGGTCCAAATATTGCAAATATAATAATTACTATAATCATTACTAATGAAAATAATGCAACTTTATTTTGTTTTAATCTTCTCCAAGCATTTGCCCAATAACCTACGCTTGGTCTTATAACATCATCAGCTTTTTTCTCTTCAGTACTTAAAGGAGAAAATAAATCGCTATCAATGTTTAAATCTAAATTTTCTGCCACTACGTTTTTCATTATCTCTCCCCCTTTTATGCTTCAAGTTTAATTCTTGGATCTACTACAACATATAATAAATCAACAATTAAATTACAAATTACTATAAATGTACAATAGAAAGCTAAAACCCCTAATAAAGCTGTATAGTCTCTATTTGTTATTGTTAACGTAAACTCATTCCCTAATCCTGGAATAGCAAATATCTTTTCAACTACGAATGAACCTGTAAGTACCCCTGCAGTTAAAGGTCCTAAATATGTTACTACTGGAATTAGTGAATTTCTTAATGCATGTTTAAATATAATTTTTCCACCACTTAACCCTTTAGCTTTTGCAGTTCTAATATAATCTGATTTTAATACATCAATTAACTTATTTCTTGTTAATCTAGTTATAAATGCCATAGAACTTCCTGATAATGCTATAACAGGCATTATATAATTTTCAGGTTTGCTAATACCTGTAGCTCCTAATACTTTTAATTTTACTGTAAATACAAATATCAATAATGATCCGATAACAAAACTCGGTATCGTAATTCCCAGAGTGGCAATTATCATACATATCCTATCAGGCCATTTATCTGCATTTAATGCTGCAACAACCCCAAGTAAAATACCAACAACTACAGATGCAACAATAGCAACTGCTCCGACTTGTGCTGATTTTGGAAAACCATTTTTTATTGTATCAATAACTTGTCTACCTTTATATTTCATTGATTGTCCAAAATCACCTTTTAATAAACCTTTCATATAGATAACATATTGTTCTCCCATAGGTTTATCTAATCCATACTTTTCATTTAATACTTCTTTCATTTCTGCAGTAATTTTTTCGCCTTCAAAAGGTCCTCCTGGCATAATTCTTACAAGAAAGAACACAATTGTTATTACTGCCCAAATTGTAACTATACTAGTTAAAATTCTTTTTCCAATATACTTTAGCATTTGTGTACAACCCCCATCCAAATTTTTTAAAAGCTAAATGTTAACAATTTATATTAATTATAATACATTTATAATATTTGTCAAAATATATCGTTAAATATTTTCTATTTAAATTAATATATTATTAAATTTACTGCATATTTTTTTGCAATATGATAAACAAGTTTTCACCATTTAGACAACGTTTACATTTACTATTTTAGCCAATTTATCCATTATAACATATATTATTACACTTTTTTCATTGGAAATTCTATTAATAAATTATTAACTATTTTGATTTCAAATTTTAAAACAGAAACAAACATTTTCTTTTTTTTATACCACCTATGACGGACATTTTTAAATATTTATTGTATTTTTTTACATTAATATACTTATACATTTAATAAATACTTTATAATAAAACAAAAAAGACATAGGTCTACATATATAATGTTTAACAAAACCTATATCTTTTAAATATTATTGCTAATATGCTCTAAAGCTTTTTAATAAATTTTTCTAACCTATTTAACGATTCATTTAGTTCTTCATCAGAGTAACAATAAGATAATCTTAAATACCCTTCTCCACCATTACCAAATGCTGTACCTGGTACACAAGCCACTTTTTCTTCATGTAAAAGTCTTAATGCAAATTCTTCAGATGACATATTGTACTTTTTAATTGAAGGAAATACATAAAATGCTCCCTTTGGAATAACTACATCTAATCCTATTTCTTTTAATCTATTAACTACAAAATCTTTTCTTTTGCTAAAAATACGCTTCATATATTCTACATCATTTAATCCATATTTAAATCCATCATATACTGCCCATTGACAAATTGATGGTGCACATGAAACATTATATTGATGTACTTTAATTATTTCATTCATTAAATATTCGCTACATGCATAATACCCAACTCTTAATCCTGTCATAGAAAACATTTTAGAAAATCCACCAACATAAATTATCTTTTCTTTAATTTCTTTGCATTGTGCTACACTATAATATTCTTCATAACATAATGCTTCATAAATCTCATCAGTAATAACAATAACATCGTTATCTTTAATAACTCTTACCAGTTTTTCTTTTTCCTCTTTAGATAATACTGCACCGGTTGGATTACTAGGCAATGATAATACTAAATATTTTATATTCATATCTTTTATTTTATTTTCTATATCATCTATATTTATATTAAATTGCTCATCTAAAGAATAATTAACTACTTCACCACCTAAAATAGCAACTATACTTTCATAAGCTGGATAAGCCGGTGTCGGTATTAAAACTTTATCATTTTTATTAATTAATGCTGTAAATATGTTAAATAATGCCTCACTTCCACCAACAGTAATGCATATTTCATTTGCATTATATGAAATATCCTTTGTATTTAAATATTTACTTATTTCATTTCTTAATTCATCTATACCTAAATTACTTGTATATGTTGTTTTATTTTCATTAATAGCTTTAATTAGTCCATCTTTTATTGCTTTTGGTAATTCAAAATCCGGCTGACCTAATGTTAATGAAATAGCTCCATCGACTTTTTGTACTTCATTATAAAATTTTCTAATGCCTGAGATTTTAACATTTTTCATATTAACATTCATTAATCGTGCCCCCTTAATCTTATTTTAAGTATTTCTTCTTTAAGTAATTTTATAGTAAATAACCTAGTCAGTAAAGTTTTTTCTACTATTTTACTAATGTCTCTTTAAAATACTCTTTATTTCTATTATAATTATATGTGCTCAGGTAAAAATTTGGGGCATAATGCAGAAAGGATGATTTTATGAATTATAATTTAACTGATCCTTATGAAATCGCAAGATTCATTAAAGATTCAAAAAAGACAACACCTGTAAAGGTATATGTAAATGGTGACTTAAGCGAAGCTTCACTAGAAAATATCGAATATTATGGTAATGACAATTTTTACATATTATTTGGAGAAACTGATGTTATTACTGAAATAATATTAGAAAATAAACACAAAATAAAAACATTTAGAGTTGAGAACGATAGAAGAAATTCTGCAATACCTATGCTAGATCTTTTATCAATAGATGCAAGAATTGAACCAGGTGCTATTATTAGAGATAGAGTTTCTATCGGTAAAAATGCTGTCATTATGATGGGTGCTGTTATCAATATTGGTGCTGAAATTGGTGAAGGAACAATGGTTGACATGAATGCAGTTATTGGTGCTAGAGGTCAACTTGGTAAAAGAGTTCACTTAGGTGCTGGTGCTGTTGTTGCTGGTGTTTTAGAACCACCAAGCAAGGAACCTTGCCAAATAGGAGATGATGCATTAATTGGTGCTAATGCAGTAATACTTGAAGGAGTTAAAATAGGTGCTGGTGCTGTTGTTGCTGCTGGTTCTGTTGTTACTGAAGATGTTCCTGCTGGTGTAGTAGTTGCTGGTTCACCTGCAAGAATTATCAAAAATGTAGATGATAAAACTAAAGATAAAACTCAAATCTTAGATGATTTAAGAAAATAAAAAAACTCCCAATTGGGAGTTTTTTTATTAAGCACTTTTTAAACAGCGCCTTCTTCGTGATTTACATTATCTGTATGTTTAGTCTCTTCTTCAGAAACCTTTTCCATTTTAGAAATTGAAACCTCATAAGCAACTTTTTTAACAACTTCATTTTCATTAATCTTCTTTTGATATTCACGACTTTGAAGTCTTCCCCATACCCTTATATTATCTCCAACTTCTAATGTTTGACAAAATCTTGAATTTCTTCCCCAAGCAATAGTTGGAATGTAATCTGATTTATTATATGCTCTATTTACAGCTAATAATACATCAGCAATTTCTCTTCCAAATGGTGTCTTTCTGTATACTGGTTCTTTACATATATAACCATCTAAGAAAATCTCGTTTGGATTCTTGCTTTTTTCTATGCATGGTTCAATATTTCTAGCGAAAACTGTTAATATTAATTTATTTGCTCCATCTACGAACTTATTATAAGATCTTAATTGACCTAAAACTACTATTTCCTTACCTATAGATAAATCCATATTACTTATAAGTCTTTCAGATACCGTAATGTTTAATAAATCTACAGAATCACTTAATCTCGTTACCTCCAATAGGAAAGTATAAAATCCTTCCCCATACATCTCATGACTAAACTCCATACCGCTCACGATTTTTCCTTCAAGATAAATCTTGTTATTTAACATCAAATTGTCCATCTTTACCCCTCTCTCCCTTAGTAATTAATAAGATTCTTATTGCTGTAATAAATATATCAAGGATTATTTCCATTATAATACAAATACCTCATAAGTTTCAATATTTTTCTAATATTTATTTTAAAATTTGTTCACCATTTTCATTTATGGTATAATTTCCATCATAAATTAGTTCACTAATAGTAACAAATTCATAGCCTTCATCACTTAACTCTTGAATAAACCTTTTTAAGTTTTGTGGAGTATATTTTGCATTATTATGAAATAGTATTATAGAGCCTTCTTTTGATTTTTTCCTTATTCTTTCATATTCTACTTCTGCACTCTCCTCCTTATAATCGATTGAATCTACATTCCATTGAATACATTCATATCCTAAACTTCTTACATACTCGACAGCTTTATCATTATAATCTCCACTTGGAAATCTAAATAATGTTGTTTTTTGCCCAGTTGCTGCATATATGATATCTTCAGTTTTTTTAATTTCATCAGACATTCTTTCTTCTGAAATTTTAGTAAATGAAGGATGTATATAACTATGATTTCCTATCTCATTACCACCATCACTTATTTTCATTAATTTTTCCCTGTTTTCATCGCTATAATTAACCCATCCACCCATTATAAAGAATGTACCTTTAGCATTACCTTCTTCTAAAACATCTAAAATATCATATATGTATTCTTTTTCCGCCCAATTTACATCAAATGTTAATGCTATTTTCTTTTCATCTGTCTTTACACTATATATAGGCAATTGTTTTGTTTGATTTGACCATGTACTTGTACTTTCGTTACTATAAACTACTGAAATAATTGTAACTAAAATAAGAATTAATATGTTTATACTAGCCTTCTTATTCACTTTCATAACAACACTCCTAAACTTAATTTTCAATAATTTATATTCTAAAAATATATTATTATGACTACAATATTCCATATGCTTAAATTTGTGATATAATAATATAAACACTTTCATAATGGAGGTTAATTATGTACGAGAATTCAGCAGAACTAGCAGAAAATAAACTTTTAGTATTATACGTTATAAAATCATTAAGGCAACCTATATCTAAAACTCAACTTAATGAGATTATTCTTGAAAATAATTTTATTAATTATTTTACTTTGCAACAATATATTAGTGAACTTGAAACTTCAGAGTTTGTTTGTTATATTGAAAAAAATAATAAAAAGTTGATAACAATAACACAAAAAGGAGAAAATGTTTTATCTATATTTAATGAAAGAATTTCTCCAATAAAAAGAGATATAATTGATAATTATATCTCCAAAACAATAGATAATATAAAAAAAGAACTAACTATTCATAGTGATTACACTATTGAAAAGAACAATTCTTTTATTGTTGATTTAAAGGCCCTTGAAGATGAAATATTACTTATAGATTTAAAAATTTCTGTTCCTACTAAAAAGCAAGCTTCTACTCTTTGTGCTAAATGGAAGGAAAATCCTTCAGATATTTATACAAAAATCGTTCAAGCACTTTTTAATGAAGAAAATTAAAATAAGATCATAGCATTTGGTTCTGATTCAATTGCTATGATTTTTTCTATTTTATTTTCTTCCAATACAATTAATCTACCTTTTAAATAATCTCCTATATATAGTTTATTTTTATGCTTCAAAATCCCTTTAGGCATACCACCTATATATAGAGTTTTTTCCACGTAATATCTCTTTTTATTTATTATACTAATGCTTCCCTCTGTAAAATTTGTAATATAAATATACTCCTCATCTTCATACAAATCTATAGGAGATGTACCCACTTCTACTCTTGCTACATGGTTGAATGTTTCTATTGAGAAAACATCTAAAAAACCATTTTCATCACTTCCGAGATAACTCTCACAAATATAAACAAACTTTTCATTGTTAGATACCTTTACCTTAGTTGGATATTCTGGTGTCAAGAGAGTTTCTACTATTTCATAGTCATCAACTCTTATAATATTAGTGCAGTTTTCCTCTAAATTTGATACAAATATTAATCCATCTTTATTACAATAGTCAATACTATGTGGCCAGCTACCTGTTTCAATTTCCCATGATACTCTATTTTGGGATAAATCATATTCAACAATAGAATTAGACTCTCCACAAATTGTATAAATTTTATCTTCAACTCTTAATAAATCATTAGGTTTTGGACCTATTTTTATATTTCTAGATTCAATTAAAGGATCACATGTAAAAATTGATATAGAATCGCTATAATTATTTGCAGTTAAGATTTCATCCTTGTATTTTCTAATACCATGTGGACCGACTGGTGTTTCAGATAAAGCGAATAATATTTTTTTCACTTCTAAAGTATCTAACGTAATAAACGAAAGCGAATCAGCACCTGTATTGCATAAAACTATAGAACTCAATACTACACCCCCTTAAAACTTCTATGTATTTTAATATATGCAAATTCTGATTACTTCGCTAGTGTAATTTCATAGTTTTTCTTTATTTTTCTTCGATATCAATATATAATAATACGGTACTTATAATTTATTTGGAGGTTTAGATATGTTTGTTTATAAAACATCTGGAGTATGTGCCAGCGAAATTCATGTTGACATAAAAAATAACGTAATTGAAAATGTTGAATTTGTTAGAGGATGTCCTGGAAATTTATTTGGTATTTCAGTTTTAGTAAAAGGTATGAATATTGACGAAGCTATAGAAAAACTTAAAGGAATTGATTGCAGAGGAAAAGGAACTTCTTGCCCTGACCAATTATCAAAGGCTTTAGTTGAATATAAATCTTCTATTTCATAGTAAAAAGCGACAAGCTCTAACTTGTCGCTTATATTTTCTAAAACACTAATTTAATTACTCTTATTTAATCAATTCAAGAGCTATTTCCATCATATCAGTAAATGTATTTTGTCTTTCTTCTGGAGATGTTTCTTCTCCTTTAAAGATGTGATCAGAAATTGTTAGAATCGATAAAGCTTCAACTCCATTCTTTGCTGCTAATGTATAAAGTTCTGCAGTTTCCATTTCTACAGCTAAAACTCCATAATCAGCCCAAGTCTTTAATGAAAAATGATTTGTATCATCATAGAATAAATCACTTGATAATACATTTCCTACTTTAACATTTGCACCTTTTGCTTTTGCTATATTATATGCATTATATAATAAATCAAAATTAGCACTTGGAGCATAATCAAGCCCATTAAATCTTCTCTTATTAATACCTGAATTTGTTGATGCGCTTTGTGCAAGGACTATATCTCTTACATTTACATTATCACTACAAGAACCTGCTGATCCTATTCTTATAAGTCTTTTAGCTCCATAAAATTGTATTAATTCATTGACATAAATTGA
Source organism: Clostridium sp. K04 (assembly GCF_019734375.1). Classification (NCBI taxonomy): domain Bacteria; kingdom Bacillati; phylum Bacillota; class Clostridia; order Eubacteriales; family Clostridiaceae; genus Clostridium; species Clostridium sp. K04. The sequence continues at coordinate 37,610 of NZ_JAASHD010000016.1, read as the reverse complement.
ATGTGATGGTAATCCCATTCCTGTACCTTGTATTGAAACTCTCTTTCCTTTATAAGTTCCTGTATAACCATACATTCCCCTTACTTCATTATAGCATACAGCATTTTCCAAAAAGTTTTCTGCTATAAATTTTGCTCTTAATGGATCCCCTGGTAATAATACTGTTTCTGCAATAGCTCCTTCTTTAGCCATTATATGTAAATGTTTTGACATATACATTTCCTCCTTTTCTTTACTTTATTATTTAATAGTATAGTATATTCTTTTCTAATAGTAAATGTTTAGCTTTCAAGTTAGGAAAAATTTTAGTTTTTGTTTTTTATTTTATGCTCATTTACGAGTATTTTATTTAAAAGTATATTGTATAATATTTTTCCTTATTTCTTAATCATAAAAAAATAAGAGTTCAAAACGAACTCTTATTTTTCAATATATTTTCTTATTATTTTTCTCATATCACCTATCATATATAATGAGCCACTTGCTAATATAAGATCATTTCTATCTGCATCACTTAAAGCTTTTATATATGCTTCTTCATAATCATCATACGCTTTACAATTTATATTATATTTTATTACTTCACTTCTTAAATCATCTGCTAATTCTGCTCTTATTGAATTAGGTGTAACAGCATATATTTTCTGAGCCATTGGTGTTATTACTTTAATCATTTCTTCAACATCTTTATCTGCTAAAATACCTAAAATTAAATATAAATTATTATATTTAAAATATTTATTTATATTTCTACTCAATGTTTCTATACCTTGTATATTATGTGCACCATCAATTACAACATAAGGATTAGTTGATAATACTTCTAATCTTCCCTTCCATGAAACATTTTTTATACTTTCAACTATATTTTCTATAGATATATTAGTTATATTTCTTTTGTTTAAAATATCAATTACTTTTATTACTACACTTAAGTTCATTATTTGATGTTCACCAAGCAATGGCAATAATATATTAACGTCTTTATCAGAATCATATTTTAGTAATTGGTATGGCTTATCCTCATTTACTACACTAATAAATTTTAATTTATTATTATCAGCTATATAAAGTTCTGAATTCATTTCATGACACTTATCTTTTATTACTTTTAAAGCTTTGTCATGTTGAGGGTATATTACTGTAGGAATGCCATTCTTAATAATTCCAGCCTTTTCCTCAGCTATTTCAGCTAATGTATTTCCTAATAAATTTGTATGGTCAAAACTTATAGAAGTTATAACTTGAAGTATTGGTTTAATAACATTAGTAGAGTCTAATCTTCCTCCTAAACCTACTTCTATAACTCCAAAGTCTATATTTTCTTTTTTAAAATATAAGAGCATTAAAACAGTAATTATTTCAAATTCTGTTGGATGATTATATCCACCCTTTATTACTTTATCTACAGCTTCCTTAACCTCATCCATTAAATCTGCTAAAGTTTCTTTTGGAATATTGTTTCTATTAATTTGAATTCTTTCTTCAAATTCTTCAATAAAAGGAGATGTATACATACCTACTTTATATCCAGCTCCAATTAATATTTCTGTTATCATCGAAGTCGTAGAACCTTTTCCATTTGTTCCTGCGATATGTATAAGTTTTAAGTCTTTTTCTGGATTACCTAAGTACTCTAATAACTTATGGGTTCTTTCTAATCCATAGTTTGAACCAAAATTACCAACCTCAGTGATATATTTCATTGCTTCTTCGTATCTCATATATTACCTCTTCTTTTTCAATTTGTATAATGCATAATCTTTGTAACACTTCTACATCTTTTAATATAAAGTCTAACAATGTTACTCCTCTATATCTGGTGACCTCAGTGTATAAACTAATTCTAACTAATAATTAAGTTTATACTACTAAATATAAATTATTTTTAGTTTAAATGCAAAATTATCTATTTTCTATATTGATATTTCTTTAATCCTAATCTTGTTTGCTTCTCTTATGATATTTCCAAAAAGCTATTATTTCTTGTAAATCTTTTTCATCTTTAAATAGTTATTTCGTAAAAACAACAATTGTCATATACCAAAAATATATTTTTCATAAATATCCTCCGAAATCCTATTTATGTAATAATTATATATTATATTTTATAAAAGAAAAAGGAAACCAAATCTTCTGATTTCCAACACTAATCACAATTTTCTATAATTAACTATGTGCTTGTATTTCGAATTCTTATTTATTAAATATAATATTATCTACATTTTGAAATTGAGGCTTTATATAATACATAATTTAAAATAAAAATGACTAATAAAACTTACTTTAGCTTTATTAGTCATTTCATCACATTATATACCTTTTAAATCAAGTTTAATCTTCTTTAGACATTGATGATAAATTATTTCCTTGAGTTCCATCTGGTTTAGTTCTTAAATACTCTTCACCTTTTTTAGAATGAGCAATAATTACACCATCGATTTGTCCATTTTTAGCCATCTCTACTCCTTGTGCTTTATCAACTGTTGTACCATTTTCTAATACATATTGCATTATTTCTCCACTACTATCTTTAATTGTTTCAACTATTTTATTACTCATATTATTATTCACCTCTTAATCTTATTTTTCACAAAATGAATATTATTATACATAATAATATTCATTTTATATGCTTTTCTAATAATATGAATAAAATTCCATTATAAATATGTAAAATATATCTATTTTACATATTACATTTAAGAGTTTTTCTTTACTAAAATAAACACTACAATTAAAGTTAATACTTCTCCTATAGGAACACTAATCCAAACTCCATTGATTCCAAAGAAAATAGGCAAAATAAATACACAAATAGAAACAAATAAAAGTCCTCTTGAAAAGGCAATTATAAATGACTCCTTTGCTAATTCTATAGATTGAAAATATGCTCCTGTTACCATATTTACCCCCATTATTATAAAAGCTGTTGAGTAAATTCTAATTGAATTAATTGCAATTGATAAAACATCCTTACTAGGCTTTACAAAAACTCTAACTATTTGCTCTGGAAACAATATACATAGTATAAAAAATGCTACTCCAATAATTAAGGCCGTAACTAATCCTAATTTTCTAAATATAAGTGCTCTATCTTTCAAGTTTGCACCAACATTAATACTTACTAATGGTTGAATTGTTTGACTTATTCCATTAAATAGTGCAACTGCAATTATTCCAGTATTTGAAATAATGCTATAAGCTGTTACCCCATCATCTCCAATAATTTTAAGTATTTGTATGTTAAAAATAAATATTACAAATCCCAATGATACCTCTATAAATAAACTTGGTAATCCACATTTTATTATTCTTATTACATTGGTTAATTTATAAAAACCACTTTTAAACTTTAATGTATTATTCTTTGATAAAAGGTGTGTTAATAAAATAAGAAAACTAATAGTATATGAAAAAACTGTTGCTATTGCTGCACCTTTCATTCCCATTTTTAAAGGAAATACAAAAATATAATCTAATATTATATTTAAGACCCCACTAAAAATCACAGCAAACATAGCTTTTTTAGGTGCTTTATCTGCTCTAATAAACGGTGCTAATATACTACCCATTACAAAAGGAATTGTACCAAATACAACAACTATCATATATTCCTTAACTAACGGTAAGACTTCCTTTGTTGCTCCAAGAATCACTGCAATTTCCTCAAGAAAAACAAAACCAACAATAGTATAAATAATAGCTAATATCAATCCAAATACAAAAGATAAAGTGAATATCTTTTGAGCTTTATCCTCTCTTTCTCTCCCCTTTTCAATAGACATCAATGTTGAACCACCAATACCAATTAAAAGTCCAGTTCCAAAATAAATTGAGTAAATTGGTAATGCTATATTTAATGCTGTTAGCCCTAAACTCCCAACCCCTTGTCCAATAAATATTGTATCAAATAATATATATATTGAAGTAGATAAAGCTGCACACATAGTTGGAAAGAAATATTTAAAATACAACTTATATACATTATCTTTTAATAGATTCATAATACCCCCCAATCATTTTATAAATAAAAGCAAGCAACAAATTATATTAACTTGTCACTTGCATTATTAAATTTATAACTATTTTAAAGTATCTATTCTAACTAATACTGCATCAAGCATTTCTTGATACTTAACTAGCTTTTCTTTTTCACCAGCAATTACTGCCTCAGGTGCTTTAGATACAAACCCTGCATTAGAAAGCTTCTTTTCTATTCTTGTTACTTCACCTTCTAATTTTTTCTTTTCTTTATTTAATCTTTCAAGTTCCTTTTCCTTATCAACTAAGTCTAAAAGTGGCATAAATAATTCTCCACCTTTAACTACTAATGATACTGCATTTTCTGGAACTAATGATTTATCATCTATGAATTCAACTTCAGAAGCTGAACCTAGCTTTTCCATATAAGGAATTCCAGCATTAAATGCTTCCTTAGCTTCATCAGAAATATAGCAAATTACTTTTGCTTTTCTTGATGGTGGTACATTCATTTCAGCTCTAACATTTCTTAATCCTTTAATAGCTTCAATAACAAATTCCATATCCTTTTCAGCTTTACTATCTGCTAAATCTTCAGCATATTCTGGCCATGATGAAATTGTTATAGATTCTCCATCTGTTAATGTAGTGTATATTTCTTCTGTGATAAATGGCATTACTGGATGTAATAATTTTAATCCTGTAGTTAATACAGTGTATAATACATTATAAACTACTCCTTTAGCTTTTTCATCATCACTGAAGAATACTGGTTTAACAAGTTCTATATACCAGTCACAGAATTCAGTCCACATAAAGTCATAAACCTTTTGAAGTGCAATTCCTAACTCATATTTTTCCATGTTTTCAGTTACTTCTTTAACTAAAGTATTCATTTGAGATAATATCCATCTATCAGCTAAGCTATATTCTTTGCAATCAGCATATTTATCCATTACTTCTTTATCAAGATTCATCATAACAAATCTTGATGCATTCCACATCTTATTAGCAAAGTTTCTTGCTGCTTCAACTCTTTCTGGAATATATCTTATATCGTTACCTGGAGAGTTTCCAGTAACAAGCATGAATCTTAATGCATCTGCACCATATTCATCAATAACTTCTAGTGGATCAACACCATTACCTAAAGATTTACTCATTTTTCTTCCTTCAGCATCTCTTATGATACCGTGTATTAATACTGTATCAAATGGAGTCTCTTCCATGTTATGTATTCCTGAGAATATCATTCTAGCAACCCAGAAGAATATAATATCATAACCAGTAACTAAAACATTAGTTGGATAGAAGAAATCTAAATCTTCTGTTTTTTCTGGCCAACCTAAAGTTGAGAAAGGCCATAATGCTGATGAGAACCAAGTATCAAGTACATCTTCATCTTGTCTTATATTTTCAGATCCACATTTTGAACACTTACATGGCGCATCAACTTCAACCATCATATGATTGCAATCATTACAATAGAATACAGGTATTCTATGTCCCCACCATAATTGTCTTGAAATACACCAATCTTGGATATTTTCCATCCAGTTATAATATATTTTATCAAATCTTTCAGGAACAAACTTAGTTTTTCCATTTCTAACAACATCAATAGCAGGTTTTGCTAAAGATTCCATCTTAACATACCATTGTCTTGAAACAATTGGTTCAACAACTGTTCCACATCTATCATGTGTTCCAACATTGTGAGTATGAGGTTTAACTTTAACAAGTAATCCCTGTTCTTCTAAATCCTTAACCATTTGCTTTCTAGCTTCATATCTATCTAATCCTTGATACTTGCCACCTAATTCATTTATTACACCATGGTCATCCATTACTCTTATTATTGGAAGGTTATGTCTTTTACCTACTTCAAAGTCGTTAGGATCGTGTGCTGGAGTTATTTTAACTGCACCTGTACCAAATTCAATATCAACATAATCATCACCTACAACAGGAATTTCTCTATCTGTTAAAGGTAACTTTAATGTTTTACCAATTAAATGCTTAAATCTATCATCATTTGGATTAACAGCTACTGCAGTATCACCAAGTAATGTTTCTGGTCTTGTAGTAGCTATTTCTAAATATCCAGAACCATCTGCTAATGGATAGTTAATGTGCCAGAAGCTACCTTCTTTTTCTTCATATTCAATTTCTGCATCTGATAATGCTGTAGTACATTTTGGACACCAGTTAGTTATTCTATTTCCTTGGTATATAAGTCCTTCATTGTATAATTTAACGAATACTGTTCTTACAGCTTTATTTAAGTTTTCATCCATTGTGAAAGCTTCTCTTGAGAAATCAGCAGAAACACCCATTTTTTTAAGTTGTTCTCTTATATGACCTCTATATTCATCAGACCATTCCCAAACTTTTTCTAGGAATGCTTCTCTTCCCATTTCTTTTTTAACTAAACCTTGCTTTAATAATTCATTTTCAACTTTAACTTCAGTTGCTATAGAAGCATGGTCTTGTCCAGGTAACCATAAAGTACAGTAACCTTGCATTCTTTTAAATCTTATAAGCATATCTTGAAGTGTATTATCAAGAGCATGACCCAAGTGAAGTCTACCAGTTATATTTGGTGGTGGCATCACAATAGAAAATGGCTTCTTAGTTTTATCAACAACAGGAGTGAAATATTTTTTCTCTTCCCATGTTTTATAAATTCTTTCTTCGAAATCCTTTGGATTATACGTTGTGGCTAAATTCTTCTTTTCTTCCATCAATAAAACCTCCTGAATAGTTTTTTATATATTTAAAGTTCTTATATAAAGACCACTTTACAAATTTAAATCAAAATTTTTCTAGTTTATAAATATTATCATTAAATCTATTTATTTAAAGATTAAAATCATACTTATTTCATGGAAATAGTATTACTTTAATTATAATATCCATAATTTTATTTTTAACTCTGTACCTTTGCTCTGTATATTTAGAAAATATCAGAAAGCAACATAAAAAAAGAGCCTTAATCCTAAAAAAGGACGAAGACTCGCGGTACCACCTTTATTCCTACTAAGTAAATTAACATTTTACTTCTTATAGGCTCTTAATTTATATAACGACTAGAATGCCGTCTTTGATTACTACTATTTCACCAAAGAAACTCAAAAGCTACCTTCAGGATATTTCATATAGAAGGCTTACAGCCTAGACCTTCCTCTCTTAATACGTCCTATTCCTTACTCCTCTTTATCACTGTTTTTTAATATTTATTTGTTTTTATATTATGATATTTTCTTACCATTGTCAACAAATCTCTAATAAATTTTTATTAATATTTATCACTTTATATAAAATTATATCCACTAATATAAATTTATAAACAAATTGATTTAAAGTTTTCCAACAAACTCATCATAACTTTCAGGCTTACCATTTCCAAAAATTATTTTAAATTCATTTGTTTCTATATCTCTATAATTAATATATGTTTTATTCATATCTAGTCTAGAAGTATCACTAAAGTTAAACATTTTTAAGACTTGATCTTCTGTTAAGTTTTCACCTAAAGTTCCAGACTTTGCAACCCCACTTAATGTAACTAACTTATACGCACCACATGGATGTAGGTATTCTACTACACTTAATTCACTCTTTTTGTTTTCATTGCACTCTACACAATTACAATTATGTTCGTTACTAAATTTCTCTTTAGTATAAAAATACCCACAACAAGTACAAAGTTTACTAATTGAATATCCATTATTTTCTATTCTAACTAATCCACCACAAATTTTACACTTCTCAATATTTAATACGTTATCCATTTTTATACCCCCATATATCCTTAACTATATTAATTATATTAATATAAGCTAAAACATATGAGGGTATTTAAAAAGTATTTTTTATTTAATATATTAAACTATTAACTATAAATAAATTTACCATCTACATTAGTAACAGCTATTTCTCCTCCATTACTTAACTTTCCAAAAAGAATTTCATCAACAAGCATTGGTTTAATTTCTTGATTAATAATCCTAATAATCTCTCTTGCTCCATATTCTTGAGAAGTTCCATTTTTAGCAATAAATTTAACACATTCTTCATCAAAGGTAATTTTAACATTTTTCTTTAATAACTGTTCATTAAATTTATTTAATTCTCTTCTAGCAATATTTAATGCCATTTCTTTATTCAAGTGATTAAATACAACTATTTTATCTAATCTATTCCTAAATTCAGGAGTAAAGAACTTTTTAACTTCTTCCATAATTGCTTCTCCCTGGATAACCCTTTCACCAAATCCAATAACACTTTTACCAATATCTTTAGCTCCAGCATTAGAAGTCATTATTAGTATAACATTTCTAAAATCAGCTTTTCTTCCTTGATTATCACTCAATGTTGCATAATCCATAACTTGAAGTAAAACATTTAATATATCAGGATGAGCCTTTTCTACTTCGTCTAATAATAAAACACAATATGGATTTTTCCTTATAGTATCTGTTAATAATCCACCTTCTTCGTATCCAACATAACCTGGAGGCGCACCTATTAGTTTTGCTGCTGCATGTTTTTCAGCATACTCACTCATATCAAATCTAATTAATTTCACTCCTAAACTATTTGCTAAAGTCTTTGCTACTTCGGTCTTTCCTACTCCCGTCGGACCAACGAATAGTAATGAACTTATTGGTTTATTTTCATTATTTAATCCTGCTCTTGAAATTTTAATACATCTAACCACTTCATGTATTGCTTTATCTTGTCCAAATATATTCCCTTCAAGATTCTTTTCTAAATCCTTTAATGATGAAACCTCATCTTTTTCAACAGTATTTTTAGGTATATGACATATTCTTGAAATAACATCTTCAATAACTTTTTCGTCTATTAAGACTTCATTTAAATCACTTCTATTCATTGATGCATATGCTCCTGCTTCATCAATAATATCTATAGCCTTATCTGGTAAAAATCTATCGTTTATATATTTACTACTTAATTCAACAGCTATCTTAATTGCATTATTAGTATATTTTACATTGTGATAGCTTTCATAATTTGACTTTAATCCATTGATTATCTTTATAGTTTCTTCTATTGATGTTTCTTTTACTTCAATGGTTTGAAATCTTCTACTTAATGCTTTATCTTTTTCAAAATACTTTTTATACTCATCAAAAGTTGTTGCACCAATAAATTTAACTTTTCCTCCTACTAAATATGGCTTTAAAAGATTTGAAGTATCTAAAGCTCCACCATCTATAGCTCCCGCACCAACAATATTATGAATTTCATCTATATACACAATTGGATTTTCATGCAATTCTATTTCATTTAAAACTTTCTTGATTCTTTCTTCAAAATCTCCTCTATACTTTGTCCCTGCTAATGCAGCTCCAATATCTAATGAAAATATTTCAGCATTTTTTAACTTTTCAGGTACATTACCACTATTTATAAGTCTTGCTAATCCTAATGTTATTGCAGTTTTCCCAACCCCTGGCTCCCCTACATGAATTGGATTATTCTTAGTTCTTCTGCATAATATTTGTATTGTTCTTTCTAAAATTTCTTCTCTTCCTATTAATGGATCAGAATTTTCACCTTTAACTTGCTCATTTAAATTTACAGTTAATGTTTTAATTAAATCTTTTTTGTTATTTACATTTATTTCATTATCAATTTCTTCATTTTCTTCTGAAATTAATCCTTCACTAATATAATCATCATTATTATAATTTTCATGACAAAGCTTGTATAATAAATCTCTTTTTTCTATTCCTTCTTCTTGTAAATAAAATGAAGCATAACTATTTTCTAAATCATATATTGCAGAAATTAAATGCTCCATTGTAATACTTTTTTTACTTGAAAATATGGCTTGTTCACTAGCTTTTATAATTGCTTGCTGAAAACTATAGCTTTCTACTGGGCTATCAGTATTTCCTTCTTCAATATATTCACTAATATATTCATCTAACTTTTTTCTTAAATCTATTGCATTGTAATTTAGTTCCTCTAAAGCATTTATAAATCTATCTTCAAAAGTAATTCCATATAATAAGTGTTCAGCTGTTATAAACTCATCCTTATTGCTTTTTGCAAAATCATAACTCTTTAAAATAATCTCATTAACTTCTCTTGAAATTTCCACCTTTTATTCCTCCTCAATTGTAATATTAAAAGGAAAACCTTCTTCCTTAGCCATCCCCAATGCAATAGCAACTTTTGTTGCTGCTATGTCATAAGGATATACTCCTACAATTCCTCTTCCGATTTTATGAACATCCATCATTATTTTATTTGATGTATTTATATCTTTATTAAATACAGTTTTTAGCACTTCTACTACAAACTCCATGGTTGTAAAATCATCATTATGCATAATAACTTTATAAAGACTTGGCTTTTTTACTTTTAGTTTTTCTTTATTTATTGTTGCAACACCGTTCTCCATTACTTATTTCTCCTATACTTATTCTTTTAATTTCTTTAATACTAATTATATAAATGATATTATTTAATATCAATATTACACCATTACTTTAATATTATAGCAATAATAATTTTTATTTTCTTTTATAACAAAATTAAAGGCTAGACACAAATCTAACCTTTAATTTTATTATAACTCTTTATTATTATTTATCTTGCATCCACTCATAAGTTTTATAGCTTTTTTTATTATGAGCATGAGCTCCTATTCTTTCGCCATTTTCTATACCAACTTCTGAATTTCCAGTTGGATCAATTTTTCTTAATTCATTTTTAGACTTAGGTCTGTCTTTCATCCTATTTTTATTATTATCCATAAATCTTACCTCTTAAATAATTAATAATTAAATTTACTTTTAACTGCTTCCAAAACCGGTTTGAATTCTTCTTCATTTTGGTTGAATAACTTTATTAACTCTTCTTTAGATTTGATATATTTAGAATCATTTTCATCATATTTTACTATTGAACTAGATTCTTTATGAAACTTCATAAATATTATTGGATGTTTTTTTGCAAATGTCTCCATTTCTTCAATATGCCTTTCTGGCTTTGTTGCTTTTTTTAGCCATCTAAATACATAATCATATTTCTCCAATATAATCACTACCTTTTGTTATATCTTAAAATCAGTAGGGTCATAAGTTTTAGCTTTTGGTTCCCCAAAACATGCTTTTACACTTTCCACTTGTGGATTATGATTTACATTTTTGTGTTGATGTTTAGTTTTTTTCATTTTATTTGTCATAATAATCTCACCTCAATATTATCTTTTCCCTTAAAAATACTAATATCCTATAAGATGTTTTCCATTTGTACTTACTTTTAACTTTATATAAATAAAAATTTTTATAAAAACATACCTTTTTAATTTTATATTAATACCTTGAACATTTTATTATATTATTCATATTATGTATTATGACCAATTAAAACAAAAGATTATATGGAGATGATATAATGTCAGATTATTATTTTAGTTCATGTGACTACTCAAATGAAAGTCAAAGTGATTTCTCTAATAGTGATGTAAGTAATTTCTCTAATAGCAACGTAAGTGACTTTTCAAATAGTAGTACAAGTGATTTTTCAAATAGTAGTGCAAGTGATTTTTCAAATGATTTTTCAAGTAGTAACCAAGATAATTTTTCCTGTTGTGATGTTTCTATAGAAGAAAGAACTCAACTTTCAATTATAGCAAATTCAGATACTATCTGTGATTTATTATCAGAAATAGCATGCAAAAAAATATCATTAAATGGCTATTCATATTTAAATTTAAATGATAGTTGTAGTTTATTTAATTTTGTTGTTGGAAATAATAAAAGACAAAATTCAAAAGATGTAAGAACTGTTGAGTGTATATTAGACAAATGGTGTATAAATTATATTGAAAGTAAAACTATAAGAGTTACACTACCAAATGTTAAATCAGGAACTTTTGCTAAAATTTATTGCGCAGTTTCTGAAAACCTAGATGTATTTTCTTCATTTTTTGGTGAAGATAATTCATTATATATAGAAACTTCTGATAACTGCAAAGCTATTAAATGCATTAAATCAATTTTATGTTAAGATTATAATTGCACTTTAAATAAAAAAATGACAAATAGCAAATTTAATATAAATTACCTTATAAAAAAATAATTTGCTATTTGTCATTTTAATTTTATTAACAAATTCTAACTAATAATTCACCATCCGGCATACTTATAATTCTTTTACCACCAATTTTAGTTTTAAGATATAATTTATTTTTACCATCATCTATAGCTTTTCCTAAAATTACTGCATCCTGACCTACTTCATTTTTTCGCATTATTTCTAGTACCTTTAAAGCATCATCCTTATCAACAATTACAATTAACTTTCCTTCATTGGCTACATAAAGAGGATCTAATCCTAAAATATCACACATTGCAGAAACCTCTTTTTTTACTGGAATACTTCTTTCTTCAATCTCTATACTAATATTGCTATGCTCGATTATTTCATTTAGTGTTGTAGCTACTCCACCTCTTGTAGGGTCTCTTAATACCCTAACATTTTTACTTACTGATAAAATATCGTCTATTAGAAAATTTAATAAACAACAATCACTTTTAATATCTACATCAAACCCCAAATTTTCTCTATTGTTCATAATACACATTCCGTGATCACCAATAGTACCACTTAATAATATACAATCACCAGCTTGGACCATATCTCCACTATAATAATATTTTTCATCTTCTATTATTCCAATACCAGTTGTATTAATATATATTTTATCGCAACTTCCTCGTTCTACAACCTTTGTATCACCAGTTACAATTTTTACATTTGCTTTTTTAGCTGTATCAGCCATAGATTTTACTATTTTCTCTAGTTCATCAATCTCTAATCCTTCTTCAATTATAAACCCTACCGTAATATATAATGGCTTTGCTCCACTCATAGATATATCATTAACTGTTCCACAAATAGCTAGCTTACCTATATCTCCACCATTAAAAAATATTGGATTTATAACAAATGAATCTGTAGATATTGCAATTCTTCCATTTATTAACGGCAAAACTGATGAATCATTTTGTTGATTTAAAATTTCATTATTAAAATATTTATAAAATAAATTATTAATTAATTTATTAGTTGCCTTTCCACCACTACCATGACTTAAGGTTATAATTTCATTACTCATAAAATTTCTCCCTCCAACTAAATTACTTATATTTATAATAAGCAGAACAAGTTCCTTCTTCTGATACCATACATGCTCCAATTGGTGTTAGAGGTGTACATATATTCCCAAATAAATTACATTCCGTTGGTTCTTTTATACCCATTAGCACTTCTCCACAAGAACATCCTTTATTATCACTTTCCTGTATAAATTTAATATCAAATTTATTTAATGCATCAAAACGACTATATTTATTTTTAATAATTAATCCTGCATTATCTAATTTTCCTATACCTCTCCATATACTTTCGCTTTTTTCAAAAACTTCATGTATTATATTAACTGCATTTATATTTCCATCTTTTTTTACAAGTCTACTATATAAATTAACTAAATAATTTTTATTATTCTTATTCATTTCTATTATTGTATATATAGATGCTAAAATATCATTTACCTCAAACCCAGCTATAACCATTGGAATATTATATTCCACCGCTAATTTCTTAAATTGATTTTCACCAATTATCGTTGCAACATGTCCAGGACATAAAAATGCATCAATCTTTATATTAGGATTTAATACTAAACTCTTCATTGCTTCTGGCATTGTCTTTAAACTATTAAAAACCGAGAAATTATTGATATTTTCATCACAGGCTATTTTTATACTCATTGCAATGATTGGAGCAGTTGTTTCAAATCCTATACCTAAAAATATAACCTCTTTACTTGGATTCTCCCTAGCTATTTTAATACTATCTAATGGTGAATAAACAACTCTAATATCACTTCCTAATGCTTTTTCCTTACTTAATGTACTTTCCTTTCCTGGAACCCTCATCAAGTCACCAAAAGTAGTAATTATCATATTTTCTTTTTTTGATAGTTTTATTGCTGTATCAATATATCCTTGTGGCGTTACACATACAGGGCAACCTGGACCATTTATAAGCTTTATTTTCTCAGGCAATAAATCCTTTATACCATTTTTTAAAATTACATTTGTATGAGTTCCACATACCTCCATAATAGAAATTTCTGATACTACTTCGCTCTTTATCTTATCTAAAAATCTATTTGTAAGGTTAATATCTTTTAGTTTATTCAGTGTGTCCACTTCTTTCACACTCCTTAATTGCCTCACTAAGTTCACTAAATATTTCTAGAGTTTCATTAGCGTAATCTTCATCTATCTTTTGAATTGCACATCCTGCATGAACTAATACATAATCACCTTCTTTAGGCTCATTTATAAACATAATGTTCACCTTCATCTTTATCCCACCATAACTTACAGTTGCTTCATTATCGATAATAGATTCTATTCTCGCCGGAACTGCTATACACATATATTTTTCTCCTTTCAAATAAGCTATATATGAAAACTTTAATTTGCTGAATTAAATTTCCTTACATTCTTTAAACTCATTTATATTTAATTTATTTTTTCATTTGCTATTGCCAATTGTCCCAAACTAATACCACTATCATTGCAAGGAATAATTGTATGAGTTATTACCTCAAAATTATTTTCAATTAATTTAACAATAGTTCTATCAAGTAATATTTCATTTTGAAATACTCCTCCAGTAAGTATAACTTTGTTAACCTTAGTTTTTTCTCTAATCCTTTTTGCCATATCTATTGTAAATTCAACTACAGTATTATGAAATTTTGCACTAATAATATCTTTAGTAACTTTATTTCTAATATCATTAACTATTCCTATAATTATTTCATTAAATTTTATAATATATCTATCTTCTATTTTATCTATATTATATTTATAGTTATTTATTATTTCTTCATTACTTATATTTTCTAATATTATAGCTGCTTCGCCTTCAAAAGAAATCTCTTCAATTAATCCAATTAGTGCAGAAATTCCATCAAATAATCTACCTATACTTGATGTTTCAGGTGAGTTTATTTTTTTATCAATAATATTCTTAATTACACTAACACTTTTATTCTTAAGATTATTTGGTATATAGTTAATAAAGTCATCATTATATACCTTATATAGTAAAGATAACGCAATTTTCCATGGATTCTTAATAGCACTTTCTCCACCTGGTAAATTAAAATACTGTAAATGTCCAATTCTTACATATTCTTTTCTATTACATAGTAAAAATTCTCCACCCCATATTTTTTTATCATCTCCATATCCAGTTCCATCATATGCAATACCTATTACTTGTTCATTTATATCATTTTCTACCATACAGCTTACAACATGACTATGATGATGTTGTGTTTCCATAATCTTAACATCTTCATTTATATTTAAAATATCCTTCAAATTTATATCCCTATAAACAAAGCTTGGATGCATATCATAAACAATTATTTTAGGTTTTATACTATATATTTTTAAATAATGAGAAATTACTCTTTCAAACTTATTAGTAGTTTCTATATTTTTCAAATCACCTATATACTCACTCATAAATACATCATTTTTATTACTGACACTTATAGTATTTTTCAATTCTGACCCTAATGCTAAAATTTCACTTTTAGTATTCATGAATATACTTTTAGGTGAATATCCCCTAGCACTCCTTATAACTCTTTCTCTATTCTTAATAACTCTAGTAACAGAATCATCAATACTCATATAAATCTCTCTATTATTTAACAAATAATAATCCGCTATATTATTTAATTTTTCTAATGCTTGATTATTTTTATAAATTATTGGCTCTCCACTGATATTTCCACTTGTCATAACTAATATTTCTGTATTTTCATCAAATAATAAGTAATGTAAGGGCGTATATGGAAGCATTACTCCAACTCTTTTATTATTGGGTGCTAAATTATTAGGAAGGCCATAATTTTTATTCTTTTCTAATAGTACAATAGGTCTTTTATTACTTAATAATACTGCTTCTTCTTCTTTACTTAAATTACAGTATTTTTTAACAACTTCTAAATCTCTCATCATTACGGCAAAAGGCTTTTGGGGTCTCTTTTTTCTTTTTCTTAATAATCTTATTGTCTCTTCATTTTTAGCATCACAAGATAAATTAAATCCTCCTAATCCTTTAACTGCTATTATATTGCCTTCTTTAATCAACTTAATAGTTTCTGTTAAAGGATCCTCATACTTTATTAACTCTCCATTACTTTTACTTAAAAATACTATAGGACCACATTCTGGACATGCATTTGGTTGGGCATGAAACCTCCTATTCTCTGGATTATTATATTCGGCTTTACAACTTTCACACATTTCAAATTCATTCATTGTTGTTAAATCTCTATCATATGGTAAATCTTTGATTATTGAAAATCTTGGCCCACAGCATGTACAATTTGTAAAAGGATATCTATATCTTTTATTATTTTTATCAAAAATTTCAGTTTTACATTTATCACATATTGAGTAATCTGGTGAAATATATGTAGTAGGACTAATATTTTTTTCAGTTAATTTTATATAAAAGTCTGTATATTTTTGATTTACTTTTTTCTCAGTAATCTTCACTTTCTTTATTTTAGATAATAATGGTGGATTTTTGCTTAATTCAACAATAAATGCCTTTAAGTTATCTTCTTCCCCCTGAATATCTATAATAACTCCATTACTATTATTATTAACGTATCCGGTTAAACTGTTTTTTATTGCTAAGTTATAAACAAAAGGTCTAAACCCAACTCCTTGTACAATTCCATAAACATCAATAACCTTTCTTTTTTTACTCATCTGTACCCCTCTATTTGTTTATTTGAAACTACTTAACTTATTTATATAACTTTTAGCTCTACTAAAAAAATTATAATTTTATACTATTAATTAACATTAGAATCCTATTTAAATTATATCCTACAATTACCATTTTTTCAATTTCAAAGCAATTAATTGTAAAAAAATAAGACTCTATAAAGAGTCTTATCTAAAAGTATTAATTTTCATTCCAATTAGTATTTTTAACAAAATCCTCAACTAAAGCATGACACATGTCAGGATTAATAGTTTCTTCATGAGTTATTGTAATTATAGACATTGCAACAGAATACTTAAGGGTATCCTTAATATTTAAATTATTCATGTAGCCATATCCAATTCCGGCAACAAATGAATCACCTGCTCCTGTAACATTTTTAACATCTATCTTATCAGAACATGCAAGAGTTCCTTCTTCACCCTCACTAGTAATATAATATATTCCATCTGCATCTAAACTAATGAATACATTTTTTACTCCTTGTTCAATAAAAAATCTACCAGCTTTTCTTAAGTCTTCATTACTTTCAATCTTAAAACCACATAAAGCTTCTGTTTCAAATCTATTTGGTTTTATTGTATGGAAGTATTTTATTAAATGACGAATTTTTCTAGCTTTCTTTGCTGATACTGGATCTAATATAAAGTTACTTACTCCTTCATATTTCTTTAAAATATACTCTAATAAAACTGGATTATCTGAATCAACTATAGTATATTGTGCATTTCTAAAAATACTATCTTTTTCATCAATAAAACTTTCATCCATTTTATTTAAGCTTTCCATATCTACTACAGCTGATTCCATTTCACCTTGGTGATTTAAAATTGCCATATATGTTGGAGTACTTTCATTCTTTAAGAATAAAGAGTGCTCCATACTATATCCTAATTTTTTAGAATGTTCAAAAATGCTTTTTCCATTTTCATCATCACCTAAAGTTGAAATAAACTTTGTTTCCACTCCTACTCTTGCTAGATTTTCTGCAATATTTCTACATACTCCTCCAAAAGATATTTTTATATGCCCCGGTATCGAATCTCTTTGAGCATAACTTCTTCCACAAAACCCAAAAATATCAACAATTGAGGCTCCTAAAACTAAAATATAAGGATTTTTATCATTCATACTATCTCTCCTGCCACTAATTTAACGTATTAAAATATAAATACATTATAGTAAAGAGATGAAAAAAAATAAAGAGGATTTAAAAAAAATGTCGAATTTTTTTAAAGTCTTCTTTATTTTCAAGTTAACTCTTGCTTATTTTGTTCTATAAATACACTGATAATAGCTTTTAATAACTAAATCATATAAAGTTCCATCATATACAATATATAACTAACTTTATATATTATTAGTTCTTAAAGTATTAATATCTATTTTAACTTCTTTTTTATAATCATAGTTTTCTTGTGGTAGCTTTAAGTTCTTAAATGCTACCGACATCATAAGCTTTATTCTATTTAATTGATTAACTTCAGAGGCTCCTGGATCATAATCAACAGCAATAATATTTGCCAACGGGTATTTAGCTTTTAATGCTTTAATCATTCCTTTTCCTGTTACATGATTAGGTAAACATGCAAATGGTTGAATACAAACAATGTTATTCACATTATTTTCAATTAACTCAACCATCTCGCCTGTCAATAACCACCCTTCACCTGTTTGGTTACCTAAAGATACAACATTTGCTGCCTTTTCTGCTAAATGACTAATAGTAGTTGGATATCCAAATCTTTCACTATTCTGCAATTCTTTAATTACAAATTTCCTATATGCTTCAATATAGGAAATTGCAATATCACAAACAGTTTTTGTTATTTTGCTTCCTGATAAGTATCTATTTTTAAATTTTGAGTTATAACAACAATATAAAAAGAAATCTAATAATTCAGGAACTACTACTTCTGCACCTTCATTCTCCAAAACATCTACTATATTGTTATTGGCAGTTGGATGATATTTAACTAATATTTCACCTACTATGCCTACCTTCGGCTTAACTTCATTATTAATTTCAATTGTATCAAAAGCTTTAACTATTTCTTTAACTATTTTATTCATTTCACTTTTACTACCATTTATTAGATTTTCAAATGCTTTTTCTCGATAGTATTCATATAACTTATTTGCAGATCCCTCAACAACTTCATAAGGTCTTACTCTATAAAGCACTCTCATAAATAAATCACCATAAATTATACCCATCATAAGCTTCTTTATTAATTCATATGAAATCGTAAATCCTGGTTGCTTTTCCATACCTAACGTATTTAATGAAATAATTGGAACATTAGGAAATCCCGCTTCCCTTAAACCTTTCTTCAAAAATCCAACATAATTAGTTGCTCTACAACCACCACCAGTTTGTGTAATAATTAATGCAGTTTTTTCTGGATCATATTTACCACTTTTTAATGCATGAATCATTTGTCCAATAACTAATATTGACGGATAACAAGCATCATTATTAACATATTTAACCCCTTCTTCAATTGCCTCTTTATCATTAGCAGGTAATACCTCAATATTATATCCACTAGCCTTTGCCGCTTTTTCTATAAATTGAAAATGCATAGGCGACATTTGAGGTGCAAGTATTGTCCAATCTTTTTTCATTTCCTTTGTAAACACATTGTTTTGATAGCTGTTATCTACACTTTTTAATACAACATTATTTCTTTCCCTTTCTTCCATTGCTGCCTTTAACGATCTTATCCTTATCTTAACTGCACCTAAATTACTTCCTTCATCTATTTTTATTAAAGTGTATATCTTTCCTCTACTAGCTAATATTTCAGATACCTGATCGCTTGTAACAGCATCTAAGCCACAACCAAATGATGTTAACTGTATTAATTCTAAATCTTTTCTTTCCTTTACAAAGGCAGCAGCTCTATATAATCTAGTATGATACATCCATTGGTCCACAACTCTTATTGGTCTATTTAAATTTCCTAAATGAGCAACACTATCTTCAGTAAAAACTGCCATATTAAATGATGTTATAATATCTGTTAGTCCATGATTGATTTCAGGGTCAATATGATAAGGTCTACCACTTAAAACTATACCTTTCATATTATTATCTTCAATATACTTTAATGTTTCTTCACCTTTTTTTCTTATATCATTAACTACACTTTCTCTTTCGTTAAAAGCTGCATCCACTGCATTTCTTATTTCTTTTTTAGTAACATTAAACTCTTCAAAAATTTCATAAAGTCTTTTATAAAGCTTCTCTTTATTGTGCAATGACAAAAATGGCGAAAGATATTTTATTCCTTTATCTTTTAATTCATCTATATTATTTTTAATAACATCTGGATATGATGTAACCATAGGACAATTATAATGATTATTAGCCCCACTATCTTCTTTATATTCATAAGGAATACATGGATAAAAAATAGTTTTAATTCCTTTGTTAATTAAATACATAATATGACCATGACTTATTTTAGCTGGATAGCAAGCTGATTCTGATGGTATAGTTTCTATTCCTAATTTAAATATATCCTTATTAGAAATTGGAGATAATACAACCCTAAATTTTAATTTTGTTAAGAAAGTAAACCAAAATGGATAATTTTCATAAATATTTAAAACACGAGGTATACCAATTTCTCCTCTTATTGCCTCTTCTTTACTTAAAGGTTTATAAGAAAATATTCTTTTTAACTTGTATTTATATAAATTAGGTACATTTGCTTTTTTCTCAATATTACCAAGAGGTCTTTCACACCTATTTCCTGTAATATAATTTTCACTTTCACTGAATTTATTAATTGTTAATAAGCAGTTATTTCCACATCTTCCACATCTCTCACAACTTGTTTCCATTGTAAAATCATTGATTTTATCTCTTGTTATTAATGATGATGTCTCTCCTTCTGTGTAATTTTCCTTAGCTATTAATGCTGCTCCATACGCTCCCATTAATCCCGCTATTTCAGGTCTTACAACATCAATGCCTGTAACTTTTTCAAAGCTTCTTAATATTCCATCATTATAAAAAGTACCACCTTGTACTATAATATTTTTGCCTAATTCATCAAAATTTCTAATCTTAATTACCTTATATAAGGCATTTTTAATTACTGAATAAGAAAGACCTGCAGAAATATCTGCAATGCTTGCACCTTCTTTTTGTACTTGCTTTACCTTTGAATTCATGAATACAGTACATCTTGAACCTAAATCAACTGGATGTTTTGATTTAATAGACAATTTAGCAAATTCATCAATTGAAATTCCCAAAGATTTACTAAATCCTTCAATAAATGAACCACATCCTGATGAACACGCTTCATTTAATAAAATGTTATTAATAACTCCATCTTTAATCATTAAGGCTTTCATATCTTGTCCGCCTATATCTAATATAAAATCCACATTAGGCATAAATTCTTTTGCACCTCTAAAATGACAAATTGTTTCTATCTTACCAATATCAACACCAAGAGCTGCCTTTATTAATCCTTCTCCATAACCTGTAACTGTAGCTTTTGCTATCTTTACATCTTTATTTAATAATATATAAATTTCTTTTAAAATATCTATAGTTTTATTTAAAGGACTTCCTTCATTATTATTATAGCTAGAATATAATAACTCTCCTTTTTCTCCTAATACAACCGCTTTAGTTGTAGTAGAACCTGCATCTATTCCTATAAATACTTTCCCCTTGTATTCAGATAAATTTCCTTTAGGAACAGTGCTTAAACTATGTCTTTCCTTAAATTTATTATAATCTTCTTCATCAATAAATAATGGTTCTAATGATTCATTCACTATTGTTTTAGCATTAATTTCATTTAGTCTTCTAATTAGCTCATTAGAATTAATTATCTCACTGTTTTCAGCTAAAATTGCAGCTCCTAAAGCAACATAAATTTCAGAATTATTGGGTGCAAAGTATTCACCTTCTTTTAAATTTAAAGTTTTTATAAATCTATCTCTTAAACTATCAAGAAAATGAAGAGGACCACCAAGAAATGCAACATTCCCCCTAATAGGTTTCCCACATGCTAGTCCACTTATTGTTTGATCTACAACAGCTTGAAATATTGATGCTGCAATATCACTTTTCTTTGCTCCTTCATTAATTAATGGTTGTATATCAGTTTTCGCAAAAACTCCACATCTTGAAGCAATTGGATAAATGTTAGTTGCCTCTTTAGCTAATATATTCAACCCTTTTGCGTCAGTATTTAATAAAATAGCCATTTGATCAATAAATGCTCCTGTTCCACCAGCACATGTTCCATTCATCCTTTGGTCTATTCCACCTTTTAAATACGTTATTTTAGCGTCTTCTCCTCCAAGTTCAATAACAACATCTGTTTTACTTATAAATTCCTCTACTGCTCTAGTACAAGATATAACTTCTTGCTCAAATTTGCACTTTAACCACTGTGATACCCCTATTCCACCAGAGCCTGTAACTGTAACTTTTAAATTAACATTACCTATACTTTTAAAACATTCCTTTAATGAATTATCTAAAGTAGT
Organism: Clostridium sp. K04; assembly: GCF_019734375.1. Taxonomy (NCBI): domain Bacteria; kingdom Bacillati; phylum Bacillota; class Clostridia; order Eubacteriales; family Clostridiaceae; genus Clostridium; species Clostridium sp. K04. The sequence continues at coordinate 15,221 of NZ_JAASHD010000016.1, read as the reverse complement.
TTTTATATCGGAAAAATGTCTCCTATAATCACTATAAATTACTTTATTATAATTATCTAATACCACAACTTTTATTGTAGTAGATCCTACATCAATTCCCAATTTATAACTTCTCATATTTTACCACTCTTTCCAATTAATATATCGCACTAATTATATCACATAAATTTTATTTTTTCATATCAAATAACTATTTTTACCAAATTTTGTTTATTATTCAATGTTTGTTCTATATTATTTAATAATATATTATCTTCTAAAATATATATTTAATGAATAATATTATGTGGTAAAGACAATAATTAGAATATCTGAGTAAATACTTAGGAGGTTAATATGAGTTACTTTAATGAAGGAAATAAATATTATAATAATAAAGATTACTCTAAAGCAATCGAAAATTACATAGAATCTATTGAAGTTGGTGAAAATGAAAGTTGCGCTTATTATAACGCAGGTGTATGTTATATTAAACTTAAGGATTTTAATAGCGCAATTGAAATGCTTAAGAAAGCTTTAAGTATACAAAAAGAAAGTAAATATTATTTTAATTTAGCTTATTGCTATGCAATGCTCGAAAATGTAAATAAAGCATTAATTTATTTTAATAGAGCTTGGGCTTTAGATGCTTCAGATAAAGACTGCGAAAAAGCTATAAACCTATTAATTTCTAAAAATAAAAAAGCGCTTTAATAAGCGCTTTTACCATTCTCCTGCAATACTATCAGTTATATGATCTTCATAAAAATCATAATTATTAAAATAATCTCCTGCTAAATAAAAAGTAGTATCTACCGGTATCCAACTTTCTATATCACTAATATAAACTTCATTCCATGCATGTGGTCCATATTGCTTCCCATCATATGCTGTTCCCGTTAATAATCTAACCTTTAAATCTACTGCTCTAGCCATTGCAACATAAAGACAAGAGTAGTCAAAACAAATACCACTTCTATTTTCAAATGCTGAAATAGCTCCGCTATTTTCAACTTTTTCATTATTTAATGCTTTTTCTGCTCTATCATAATCATACTCTATATTACTTCCAATCCAAGAATACAAAATTCTAGCTTTATCAATATCACTTGTTACACCTTTTGTTAATTCTTTTGCCATCTCATCAATTTCATTTGTAGATTTAATTCCTTCTTCTAATGTAACACCATTATAATAAATAATTATATTGCTTGTTGGTAGAAAGTTTTCTACAATTTCATCTGTAAGATCACTATTATTTTGGGCTATTTCAGAAGATAACTTCTCATAAACTTTATTATTACTAAATAAATCAATTCTATTATAAATTCCTATAGTATTATTATACATAATTAATGCTACAAAAAATATAAGTATTGACATTATTCCTTTTACTATTCCAAATATTGATGATAATATAACAATCAAAATACTATTTGCCTTATTTAATCCCTTAAACATTGGTATAATAATTTTCTTAGATATCACATAAAATGATACTTGAAGTAAAAAGAATAATCCTACTAATAATGCTATTTTACAAACATCACCATAAATACCATCTAATTTAAGATATGAAATTGATATTTTAGTAATACCTTTAATAATAACATCAATCTTTAAAGCAATTATTAAAATCGTAATAAATATAGAAATATAATAAAGGACCCTCTCTAGCGCAAAAGTTACATTTCTTCCATTCAATGACCTTTTCACACTTTCTGTAACTCCTAAAATTATAATAAAAAAACATATAGCATAAGAGAGTATTTCATTCATTAAGATTGCTCCTTTTATTCGAAATCTTCTGATTTAACTATAGATTTCACAACATCTTTAATTAAATCATAATCATACCCCTTCCCCATTAAAAATCTATATAATTTTTGCGTTAGTTTATAATTATCATTTTCTCTTTTACTAAATACTTTGTATTTTTTTAAAGCCATTTCATAAACAATAGCTTTAACCTCATCATTATTTATTTTTTCTAATTCACTTTCAATAATCTCTTCATCAATTCCTTTTTGAAGTAAAGAGTACTTAATTTTCTTTTTACCTATGTTTCTCGATTTATCTTTAACATACATAGTTGCATAATTATTATCATTTAATAAATTATATTCTTTCATAAAATTTATTGTACGATTAATTATATGGTCATCATAACCTTTTAATGCTAATTTTTGTACTAATTCCTTTTCACTCTTATAAGTTCGTTCAATTGTTTTAAGCGCTGTATTTTTACATTTTATATAGTTATCTTCATCCGCTAACTTTTTTAAAGAATCAACATCAATTTTATCTTTAACCTTTATATTTTCTTTATATATCAATTCAGCACTAATTGAAAAAGCATACTCTTCATCAATATATATGTTTACTCGTTCCTTATTTCTTTTTCCTACTTCAATTTTTGTTATTATATTCATAATTATTACCACCTTATGATGATTTTAGTATATGAATTGTAGGATTATTTAAAACTTTATTTGCAACTTCATATATCTCATCTGCTGTAATACTATTTAGACTTTCCATATCTTCTAAAAATTCAAATATATCTTCACCTTCTAAGCTTTGACTCAAAATATAACTACATAATTCAACTGAATCCTCTAATGTTGAAATCACAGCTGTCTTATGAACCTTTTTCATTATATTTAAATCATTATTACCAATTACAATTTTTTTAGACTTAATATCCTTAAATATTTCTTCTATAGCTTTTGAAGCATCATTTATATCCTCTTCATCAACTGCAGTATAAACATATAATGTTTTTACATTTTTAGTAATGTCTAAATGTGAATATATATCATATGCTAAACCTCTGTTTTCTCTTACTTCCCTAAATAGTAAAGAGTTGGCACTTTCACCTAATCTGTGATTTAAAATTCGTAATGGAAGTTCACTTTTTTTATCTAAATCATAAAAAGTAAATAAATAAATTATTGTACTTAATTCAATATTTTCTTTAGTTGTTACTACCTTAATATCCTTATTCTTTTCATCTTTAACATCTAAACTTTTCACCTCTTTAGGTTGCCACTTTCCAAAATATTTTTCTATTTCCTTTATTGCATCATCATGCTCTCGTGATGATACCATTGTTATTAATGAATTGTTTGGCACATAATACTTTTTATAATAACTATAAAGCTGATCCCTAGTAAAGTTTTTTACATTTTCATCTAACCCAGCAACATCATACTTTAAAGCGCTATGTTCAAATGCAACTTCATTAATCCTTTTAAAACTAAAATCTTCAACACTATCTTTACTTGATCTTATTTCTGCTAAAATTACTCCTCTTTCTTTATCTACCTCTTCTTCTGGAAGTTTTGAATTAATAAGCATATCACTTAATAATTCAATACCATTTATAAACTCTTCCTCTAAACAACTAATTGAATATACTGTTTGAGAATAATCCGTATAAGCATTATATTCTCCACCTAAAGACTCTAATTCATCATTTAACCTTTGAAATGTTCTATTCTCAGTTCCTTTAAAAATCATATGTTCTATAAAATGTGAAATCCCTTTTTCCTCAAGAGTTTCATTTAAGGCACCAACTTTAATTCCTATGTTAATTGATGAGATTTGGGTATTCTTTTTTATAGTAATGACTTCTAATCCATTTTTAAGAATATGCTTTTTTACATCAAAATTTAATTTAATCATCTTCTACCTTCCCCCATCTAAAATACTTTTTTCCTAGAATTATAATATAATATGTTTGCTACTTAATATCAACAATTAAGTGAAATTCAATATTTTATATTTTGCTAATTCAACTTAAATTTTACTAATTTAAGTCTAAGATTTAGATTAGTAAAATTTATACAAAATACACTATTCTATTTAAATAATTTAAGTCTTTTTTTAATAGTTTATCTGTTCTAATTCTCTTAATATATACTTATTTAATTTATTTTTATATAAATTAACTTATTAGTTTATAATTGTACAATTATGTTTTATAATTTAGTTAATAAATATTTTTTAAAGGAGGCATTATGAGTAAAACTATACTAATAATAGAAGATGAATTAAAAATAAGATTTTTATTAAGGGATTACTTGAAGGCAGAAGGATTTAATGTATTAGAAGCTTCTGATGGTGATGAAGGAATATTTATATTTAAAAATAACAAAGTCGATTTAATCCTATTAGATATAATGATGCCTAAGATTGATGGTATTACAGTTTTAGAAACAATTAGAACAGTTTCTAATCTTCCAATTATATTATTAACTGCAAAAGGTCAGGAGGAAGATAAACTTTTTGGTTATGAAATGGGTGCTGATGATTATGTTACTAAACCATTTTCCCCTAAAATCTTAATAGCTAAAATCAAAGCTTTATTAAAAAGAACAACTAATAATGATGATGATTTCAACCCAACTCAAAATTATAATGGATTAACTATTAATAAGTTAGCACATGAAGTTAAAATAAATGGCGTTGCTCTTACATTATCACCAAAAGAATTTGAACTTTTGCTTTATTTATCTGATAATTTAGGAATTGCATTAAGCAGGGACACTATACTAGACAATGTTTGGGGAATCGATTATTATGGTGATTTAAGGACTGTTGACACAAATATAAAAAGATTACGTGAAAAATTGGGTTCAAAAGCTAACTATATTGTTACAGTAAGAGGAAGTGGGTATAAATTTGAAGTTCCAAATGAAGAATAGTATTTCTAAAAGAATTACATTAATAACCTTTGGTTTAATATCAATTGTATTTTGTTTAACTTTTTTATTTCAAAATATATTTTTTGAAGACTTTTATCTTTCTAAAAAAACAGAATCATTAATTTTAGATGCTAAAAGAATAAAATCATTATATTCTTATCAAAATTTTGATGCTACAACCCTAAGTTCTGCATTAAAAAATTATGAAGAAAAAAATAATTCAAGAATTGCAATTATATCATTAAATGACGGTTCATTAAAATATTTATCATATTTTGATAATAAAAACTTCGATGATATGAAATCTTTAACTAATTTTTATTCAGATCTATTATCAAATCATGATTTAATTGAAGATGTTTTAATCAATGATAAAGTGCAAAGTGTAATTTTTACGAATCAAGGTAGTGACTACAAAAAAATAGGAATTGTTGCGCCAATTTCAATTCAAAGTGAAAATGATTCACTACTTATTTCAGTATCTTCTATACAACCAATCAAAGAAGCTTCAAGTGTTATACGTAGTTTCTATTTTTATTTATTAATTGGATTTTTAATATTAGCTATATTTTTGTCTAGAATTTATTCTAAATTAATTAGTAAACCACTTATTGATTTAAATAAAGCAGCAAAAAAAATGTCTAATTTAGATTTTGACACAAAGTGTGTAGTTACATCTGATGATGAAATTGGTAATCTTGCAAATACACTAAACTTTTTATCATCTAACTTAGAAAATGCTCTTCAAACGCTCCAAGAAAAAAATGCTCAATTAGAAAAAGATATTGAAAAAGAGCGTAATCTTGAAAATATGAGAAAAGATTTCGTATCAAGTGTAAGCCATGATTTAAGAACTCCACTAGGAATTATATGTGGATATGCTGAAGGCTTAAGAGATGGTATAGCTTCTGGAAAAGATGCCGTTGCATATTTAGATACTATTATAGACGAAGCAAATAAAATGAATTTATTAATAACCAATATGCTTGATTTATCTAAATTAGAATCTGAAACAATAGCCTTACATTTAGAGTCATTTAATATAGTTAGATTACTACAAGGAATGGTAAAAAAATTCTCATTAGACTTTCAGAATAAAGGATTAAACATAAAATTTAATTTACCTTCATATGCCTATGTTGAAGGTGATATAATGACATTAGAACGTGTTGTGCAAAATCTTTTATCAAATACTATTAAATATACACCTAGAAATAATGATATTATCATTACCGTTAAGGAAGATGATTTTGATTATTTAATTTCAATAGAAAATAAAGGGATTACTATACCTGATAATGAATTAGAGAATATATTTGCAAAATTCTACAGATTAGATAAATCTGGTGATAGATCTAAAAATAGCTATGGTCTAGGATTAGCAACAGTAGAAAGAATTTTATCCCTTCATAAAAGTAAATATTCTATAAGTAATACTAAAGATGGTGTTATTTTTAAATTCACATTAAAAAAGCAAGATTTAGCCATTGACGAATTCGAATAATTTTTTTATACAGATTAATTATTACTAACTTAAATATAACTAAATATTATTTAAAATTAAAAGTGACAAGTTGCAAGCTCAAAAATAAAATTCCTTTACACTGAATTTATTTTCTAACTTGTAACTTATCACTTATCCCTTAATACTAAACATACACTCTTTCAATTTTTTTGAAGATAATTTCCTTCTTTATTTCTAAAGTATCTTTATTTATTTCAATTTTAAAAATATTAGGACATCCTTCTTCTCTCCATTTTTTCATATACTTTGCATTAGCTTCTAAAATATAAAAATACTTTTCATCAAAGTCATCTGAAAATTCTAAAAATGATAACTTACTATATCTATCAAGTTTTATATTTTCTTTATCTATATTATTCATTATTGGAACAAAATATTTTAATGGTATTTCATATTTATATGTACCTGAAATTTCTTTTCCTTCAATTAATGCTCTTTTTAAAAATCTTTCTTCCTTATCATTTAACTTTTTAAATCCAAGCTTAAAGATTGGTTCATTTAATCTATTTTTCTCTATTTTAACTTTGATCATTGACATCACCAACTTCACTTTCCTTAGTTTATTATAAAAATCCGCCGTCAATCCTTATTATTTGTCCAGTTAAATATGAGGTATTATTTTGGCATAAAAATAATACAGTATTAGCAACTTCATCAACAGTACCAAATCTACCAATTGGAATATCATTTATTAATTCTTCTTTTTCATCAGCTTCTAAAAAACTATTCATTTCAGTATCAATAACTCCAGGCGCTATTGCATTTACTCTTATTCCAAAAGAAGCGACCTCTTTTGCCAAAGCTTTAGTAAATAAATTTAATCCACCTTTTGTAGTTGAATATACAACTTCACAAGAAGCTCCACTCTCTCCCCATATTGAAGAGATATTAATTATATTACCACTACCTTTAGAAGTCATAAATGGTAATATAGCCTGAGTTAAATACATTGGAGCTAATAAATTAACATTCATTAATTGCTCTATAGTTTCTTTTTTAAAATCCATAAATAATCCAATTTCTGATTTAGCTGCATTATTTATTAATATATCTATTTTCCCAAAGCTCTCTATAACTTCATTTATCAAATTAATACAATTATTATAATCTGAAATATCTCTTTTTATAATTTTTGCATATCCACCATTATCTATTATTTCTTTTAATGTATTATTAGCTCCTAAATCATCTTTTGAATAATTTATAATAACACTTGCGCCATTTAAAGCTAACTTTTTTGCAATAGCACTCCCTATTCCTCTTGATGCTCCAGTAACAAGTGCTACTTTTCCCGTTAAACTGCTCATTATAGTCTCCTCTCTAGTTTTAATTATATTATAATTTAATTCTTTCTTTATATCAAAAATTATTATAATAAATCTAACTTTTTCTTTTTCTAATTCTTTCTTCCTTTGCATAATTTAAATATTCTGCTATCTTAGTTGGACCTGCAATGTTTTTTCTTGTAACCCAAAGAGAACCAGCATCCTGAGCATCGATAATCCATTTAACTAATTTAATTTCTCCTTTTTCTATCTCAATCGTCGTTATTGCATATGGATAAACACAACATCCATCATTGAAATATGGTGGTTCATAAAGCCCAGGAAATCTTGTATTATGAGTATGTCCACATAAAAGCATAGTGCAGTTATCCCTTGCCCAATCTTGAAGTTTTATATCTATTCTGCTTCTTTGAGTTTTACTTTTTGCTGATCTTGTAGGATCTTTAAATCCAGCTATTCCATTTAAAAATTTCCATATATATCGTACTAAAAATTCATTTATTCTCCAAGCTTCATTATTCCAAAAATCAAGTTGATGCCCATGCACAACTAAAAATTTTTCTCCTAATGGCTTATACATTAAATTCATTCCTGGATAAAATGTTACGTTTTTAATAAATTTAATAAATTCCTCACCATAATCTGCTCCAATTTTTTTTAGTGCGTTTTCTTCCTTATATTTAAAATTTCTACATCTTTTAATAATATCATGATTTCCTACTATGCAGTAAATATTATTCTTTTTATTGAATTTATTTAATATTTTAAAGATATCATCATAGAAAAAAGAAATCTCATTAAAATTTTTATTTTTCCATAATTCATCTCCATCTCCAACTTCTATATAAATATAATCATTTTTTAAATAATATTTCAATGCTGTTATATATATATTTCTATTTGGCAAAAAAGAATCCGAATATGTCCCATCACCTCTATGAACATCCGAAATAAATACTATTTTACTATCATCATCGAAATCTAATGTAAATCCATTCTCATATATATTTTCTAATTCCTTTACTGACATACTATCCTCATTTTAATTGTTTCTAATATATTATGAATTATAAATATTAATTGATAACCTATTAATAATTTATATATAAAAATTGTATTAATAGCACAAACTATATCTAATGTAATTTATACATTTACTAAAGAATAAAAGAAACTTAATTCATAAGGAGTAATGATTATTATGAAACTATATCTTTACAACAAAACATATTTTTATAAGATACTTTCATTTATATTAATTATATGTAATCTAGGCTCTGTAACTGCTTCAGCTTATGTATCATTAGACAAATGTGATTTATCTAAAAACAATTCAAGTATAACTCAAAATACGGATGATAAAAATCATGAATTAATAGAAAAATTTCAACCTGTTATTGAAAATATATTTTTAAATAGAAATTCTGCAATTCTAACTGGAGATAGTGAAGGACTAAAATTATTTTATGACTTAGATAAAAGAGTTGGAAAATGGACTTATGAAAAAGAAGTTACTAAAACTCAATACTTTACTAATTGGTGTGAAAAACAATGCGTTTCCTTCACAAGGATAAATTCCATAATAAAAGTATGTAACGTAAAAGAACTAGAAAAGGATGTTTACAATGTTGTATGCTACGCATGTACAACTTTTTGTTACAGCTATAAAGATCAACCTACTGTAGAAAATTTATTTAAACTTGGTACATGTCATTATATTAACTTAAAAGATAATGGTGACAGATATATTATAATTAAAGAATGGTATACTGATCCACTAGCTGATTCTTTAGATTTAGAAAATCTTAATTGTGATGATATTAAAGCAGCTATTTTAAATCATACAAAACCTGATTATACACCAGATGAAAGAACTCAAAAAGCAATAGATTATGCTCATGAATACTGTGGAATTAGTGATAACGAAGAACATTTATTTAAATATAATAAAGATTACAAAAATTTTAATCCTGATGGTGGTGACTGTGCAAACTTTGCTTCTCAAATTATGTACGAAGGCGGTGGCTTTAAGAAAAATAGTACTTGGTCTTATTGTAATAAATCTGCTACAAAAGCCTGGGTCAATGCACAAGCTTTTAAAAACTATCTAATAAATAGTGGTCGTGGTTCTTATATTGCCAAAGGTAACTATTGTGAAACTTACAAAGCAGCTTTTAATTTACGTCCTGGTGACATTGTCGCCTATGAGAAAAAAGGAAGAATAACTCATGTTTCTACAGTAACAGGATTAGACTCAAAAGGTTATCCTTTAGTAACATGTCATAATACTGATAGAATGCTTGTACCATATGATTTAGGTTGGAGTAATAGTAATATTAAGTTCCACTTAATTGATGTACACTATTAGCTATCTTTATATAGTTAAGAGTTAATAGTTTTGAGTTAATAGTTGAGGTTGAAACTCCTTAAAGGAGTTTCTTAATTATATGTTTTTTAAATTCATCTAAGCTGAATTTATCCCTTAACTATTAACTCTTAACTCTTAATTATTAACTACTTTAAAATATGTGGAATGATAATACAACCATGCCAAATACAATTGATACTATTGACATTAACTTAATTAATATATTTAAAGCTGGACCTGAAGTGTCTTTAAATGGATCTCCTACTGTATCACCAACAACAGCTCCTTTATGACATTCTGAACCTTTACCACCATAATTTCCTGCTTCAATATGTTTCTTTGCATTATCCCATGCTCCACCAGAATTAGACATCATTACAGCTAATACAAATCCACATATAGTTGCTCCTGCTAATAATCCAGCAACACCATTAGGCCCTAAAATGAAACCTACTATTAATGGAGTTGCTATTGCTATTACTGCAATAACTATTAGTTCCTTTTGAGATGATTTTGTACAAATATCTACACATGATGCATAATCAGGTTCTGCTTTACCATCCATTAAACCTTTAATTTCCTTAAATTGTCTTCTTACTTCAACAACAATTTTACTAGCTGCTCTTCCCACAGCACTCATAGTACAAGAAGAAAATGCAAATGTAACCATTGCTCCAATAAATGCACCTATTAAAACTTGTGGATTTAAAACTGATAAATCAAATTCGAATGCTATATTATTATTTGTAGCTAAAACTTCTATAGAATTTTTATAAGATGCTATAAAAGCTAAAGCAGTTAATGCAGCTGATCCAATAGCAAAGCCTTTTCCCGTTGCTGCTGTAGTATTTCCTAATGAATCCAAAGCATCTGTCCTATCTCTTACTTCTGAAGGTAATCCAGCCATTTCAGCAATTCCTCCAGCATTATCTGCAACTGGACCATAAGCATCTGTAGCTAATGTTATACCAAGTGTAGATAACATACCAACTGCTGATATAGCTATTCCAAATAACCCCATATTAAAATTATTAAATCCACCTGAAGAAACAAAACTTATTAAAATTGAACAAGCAATTATTATTACAGGTGCAGCTGTAGATTTCATTCCCACTGATAAACCAGTAATAATAACTGTAGCAGCACCAGTTTCTGAAGATTTTGCAATACTCTTTGTTGGATTATAATTATCACTAGTATAATATTCTGTAAAAAATCCTATTAATAATCCTGCAACTAATCCACAAAGAATTGAAATATAAATACCTATATGTCCTTTTCCTAATACATTAGATACAACAAAGTAAGATGCAATTGCAATAACTATTGCTGAAAAATAGGTACCTCTCCTTAATGCGCTTAATAATGCTTTTTGAGAAACATCCTCTTTAGATTTTACAAAAAAACTTCCAAGTATAGATGCCATTACTCCAATAGAAGCTATTACTATTGGTATTACAGCTCCATTTACTGACAATCCTGCTGCAACTGCTAAAGCACAAGATGATAATATAGAACCAACATATGATTCATAAAGATCAGCTCCCATCCCAGCAACATCACCAACATTATCACCAACATTATCAGCTATAACAGCTGGATTTCTTGGATCGTCCTCTGGTATTCCTATTTCAACTTTACCAACAAGATCAGCTCCTACATCTGCTGCTTTAGTAAATATACCTCCACCTACTCTTGCAAACAAAGCCATAGATGAAGCTCCCATACTAAATGTTAACATTGTTGTTGTTATCATTGTAATTCTTTCATTTAAAGGCATTGCGCTATAATAACAATTTAATATACCAAACCAAATACTAAAATCAGCTAATGCTAAACCAACTACAACAAGTCCCATTACCGAACCACTTGAAAATGCAACTCTTAATCCGCTATTTAAGCTCTTAGTACAAGCATTTGCTGTTCTACTATTTGCACTAGTAGCAATTTTCATGCCTAAATATCCACTTAGACCTGAGAATATACCACCTGTTAGGAATGCAAATGGCATAAAGATACTAACAAAATTGAACCTTGATAAAATAAATAAAATGATAAACATGATTACGAAAAATATAGCAACACCTTTATATTGTCGTTTTAAAAAAGCATTTGCCCCTTTTCTGATACTACTTGCAATATACTTCATCCTATCAGTTCCCTCATCCACCTTAAAGATTGTATAAGTATAATATGCAGCAAAGAGTAATGCTAATGTCGCTCCTACAGGTGCAAAAACTATTAATTTCATAATCCTCTCCCCCTTAATAATATTAATATTATTCATCTACATTTCTATATATAGTTTTTACTTTTCATAATAGAACTTTTAACAATTAATATTTTGAAAAATTTTAGGCATATATAATTTTAAAATTTAATATAATCTAACATAATGAAAGGAGCGATAAAAAATGAGTAAACAAAAACGTGGAAAATATATTAAAACATTACCAAACTGGCGTGGTACATGTCCAATTTGCGGAAGAAAAAGAGTAAAATTAGTATGGACAAAGAAAGATGAAAATGGAAAAACTATAAATGTATGCAAGCACTGTTCTCTAACATAGATATTATATATTTAAAGAGGTTGTATTAAATTCTACAACCTCTTTTTAAATATATTTATTATATTTAAAAGCCTTTTTTCTTTGCTTCTATACCACTTTCATTAAGAGCAGGTTCTTCAATTGTTGTAACATATTTATTTTTAGGATTATTATTTTGTGTTTTATTCCCATTTTTTAGATAATTTTCTTTAGTATATTCTCTCTTATTCATTTTAACTCCTTACTTTTTCAATAAAATTTTATACTTTTTATATAAATTAGAATTTTGGATCTATCTCTTCTCTTTGAATATGTTTTAAATCCTTTAATCTTAAATGTGTTGTTTCCATTATTTTATTCCAAGGTTCACCATCAATGATCATTTTTTTTGCTACATCTCTACTTAATAGTGTATCTAATTTTTTCATTTTAAAAACCTCCTTATCTTTTGATACTATTATTTTATGGCTTTTTAAAAAACTTATTCGAGTTATAAATTTCATATTATTAACGCTTTAATGAATTTTAGAATAATTATCCAAATTTAATATTTTTAATTAAAAAGAAAACAGCATAGCAAATAATATTTACTACACTGTTTTCTTTTTAGCTATCTACGACCTTTTTTATTTTTAGAATTTCTATTATCTCTTCCTTGACGTGAAGAACTATCTTTTCCTCTTCTTGAAGAATTCTTATCATTTGGTCTACCATTCCTACTTGAAGATGATTTATGTTTTCCTTTACTTTTTGATTTTGGTCTAACTAATCCATGAGCTTCCTTATATCTTTGCTCTTTAGATTTAATTAAACATTTTGGACCATTTCCAATTAAATCCTCTCTTCCAGCCTTCATTAGAGCATCATATACTAAGTTATAATTCTTAGGATTGCTAAATTGTAATAATGCTCTTTGCATAGCTTTTTCTTCTTTTGTCTTTGGAACATAAACTGGCTTTAATGTTATTGGATCTAATCCTGTATAAAAAATTGCAGTTGATAGAGTTCCTGGTGTTGGATAGAAATCCTGTACTTGTTCTGGTTGATACTTAATATCTCTTAAATATTCAGCAAGTTCAATAGCTTCCTTTAATGTACTTCCTGGATGACTTGACATTAAGTATGGAATAATATATTGTTTCTTTCCAGCCTTTTCTGTTAATTTAAAGAATTTTTGTCTAAACTGTTCATAAGTTTTTCCAGCAGGTTTACCCATATATTTTAACACTTGTTCAGATACATGCTCAGGTGCAACTTTTAACTGTCCGCTTACATGATGTTCAACTAATTCTTTAAAGAATGTATCGTCTTTATCAGCCATCACGTAATCATATCTAATACCTGAACGTACAAATACTTTTTTTATCTTAGGTAAACTTCTTACGCTTCTAAGTACATCAACAAATTCTTTATGATCCACTTCCATATTTTTACATACACCTGGACTTAAACATTGCTTAGCCTTACATGCACCTATTGTTAATTGATGATTACAGGCCGGCTTTCTAAAGTTTGCAGTAGGTCCTCCCACATCATGAATATATCCCTTAAAGTCTTTCATTTCAGTCATTTCTTTAGCTTCTTTAACTATAGATTCTTTACTTCTACTTTGAACTGCTCTCCCTTGGTGGAAAGTAATCGCACAAAATGAACAATTTCCAAAGCATCCTCTAGAACCTACTATACTAAATTTAACTTCTTCTAATGCTGGAATTCCTCCCATTGGCTCATAAATAGGATGATATTCTTTTGTAAATGGTAAATCATATACAGCATCTAATTCTTCTCTATTTAAAATAACCTCTGGTTTATTTACTACAAGATATTTATCACCTTGATCTTGTACTATAGTTCTTCCTCTTATAGGATCTTGCTCTTGATATGTAATTTTAAAAGCTTCACAATATTTAAGTTTATTAGTTGAAACTTCCTTATATGATGGAATTACAATATGTTCTTCGTAAACTTCTTCTAGACTATCAACTAAATAACATGTTCCTGGTACATGTCTAATATATTTAGCTTCAAAACCTTCATTTAAGTAATGAGCAACTTCAACTATTTGCTTTTCACTCATACCATATATTAATAAGTCTGCGCCACTATCAGTTAAAATCGATTTTCTAACTTTATCAGCCCAGTAATCATAATGAGCAAATCTTCTTAAACTAGCTTCAACTCCACCAATACAAATATTTATATGTTTATACGCCTCTCTTATTTTATTACAATATACTATAGTCGCTCTATCAGGTCTCAATCCCATCTTTCCGCCTGGAGAATATAAATCTTTTTCTCTTACTCTTTTACTAACAGTATAATGGTTAACCATTGAGTCCATATTACCTGCATTAACTAAGAATGCTAATCTAGGTCGACCAAGCTTCATAAAATCTTCTGTACTATGCCAATCAGGTTGAGCAATTATACCAACCTTATAACCAGCATGTTCTAATACTCTTGAAATTACAGCTGTGCCAAAACTATGGTGATCCACATAAGCATCACCAGTTACGATAATAAAATCACATTGTTCCCAGCCTCTTTCATTCATATCCTCTCTACTAATAGGTAAAAATTTATTATTCATTTAATCACATCTTTCATTTTAATAAATATATATTTAATATTTAATATTTTTAATTTATCCATCTATTAATATAGCATCCTTTTGTATTATTGTTAATACTTCATAATAAATTACCATAATATTTATTAAAAGAAAAGAGGCTGTCGCACTAAATAATTAGTGCGAGGCCCCTTTTGCAAAAAAAAAAATAAATCCCAGACTCTATAAGCCTAGGA